>JAZHDE010000097.1:0-5668 GCA_036584515.1 Candidatus Cloacimonadota bacterium
CTCCGGATTTCTCGGATAATATCCGCTTCTACAATTTCGGCGGTATTTCGACCAGTTCTTCGGGCGAATCTGCCAGTCTGAGCTTGGGTATCGACCAGAAGTGGCAGCTCAAGTATGGCAGAGGCGAAGGCACCAATATCAAGCGCATCACCGATCTCTTGAGCTGGAGCAGCCGGATAAACGCCAACCTGCTGGAAGATGACAAGAAGTTTGGCAATATCAGCCACAATCTGGGCTTCAAACCAGGCACTCTGAGCTTGGGAGATCTCAAGCTGAATGACAACGGCTTTGTGCTCAAGGGTCTGAAACTGAGCTATAACAATAACTACAGCTTTATCCAGAACCCCTACAAGGTTCACTGGGATGATCCTGCCCTGCGCAACCACTATTTCTCCCAAGGCATCACTCTCTCGGGTTCCGCCCCCTATGCATCATATTACTCCAAGCCCAAGAACGACCTCTTTGCACAGTATCAGACCGAGGATAGCCTGGGAACTGCTTCTGCAGAGATTGCCGCAGAAGCTTCCGATAGCTGGAATCTGGGCATAGCTCACGATCTTTTTGGAGCAAAGAGTCCCCTGGAGCCCACCAGCCACAATCTGAGGCTGACCGCTGGCTTCAATCTCTCCCGCAATTGGGGCGTGACTTACAACAATTATTACAACCTGGAAGCCAAGGAGATGATCTCTCAGAGCTTCAAGCTGAGCCGTAATCTGCACTGCTGGAAGCTGGAAATCTCCTACACACGGCGCAACAACTACTGGGACTACCGGCTGGTGCTCTTCAACACCGTCCTGCCGGATGCCCTCAAGTTTCAAACCAGAGACAGTGGCTACAATTAATAAAGCAATCTTTCTGGATCGCGACGGCACCATCAGTTCTGATGAGTTTGGCTACATAAGCGATCCTTCCCTCTACAAGCTTTATCCCTTCACGGGAGAAGCTCTCCGGCTACTGCAAAGCCTGGGATACCTGCTGTTTATAGTTACCAACCAATCCGGCATTGCCAGAGCTTACTTCAGTCTGGAGCAGCTTGAGGCAGTGCACAACCGGATGAAAGATATGCTTACTGCTGAAGGCGTGAGCTTGGATAGAATCTACTTCTCTCCCTATTGGAAGGATGGCATTGTAGAGCCCTACAACGTGAATCACGAGGATCGCAAGCCCGGACTGGGACTGTTCAAACAGGCAAAAAGAGAGTTCCGGTTCGACACATCTCTCTCCTGGATGCTGGGCGATCGTTATACAGACGTGGCCTTTGGCAAAAAAGCCGGGCTCAAAACTATTTTGCTCCTGAGCGGAAACGGCAGGGAAGAATTGGCAGGAGACTTCTCCTCCAGGGAATACAAACCCGATTTTGTAGCTGAAGACCTGCTAACTGCAGCCAAACTTATAGAGCTATGTCAGACACGCAAATAAATAAGAACCGTCCCCGCTACAACCCCAGAGCTGGGAAACCCGCAAAGGTTCCACCGCCCCGTAAACCCGGCGAAAAAGAGTGCTTTGTGCAGGTGGCGGGCAGCCTGGAAAACTATGCAGCCATAGAGCTTCAGGAGCTGGGTGCCCGGATCTTGCGCAGTGTGCCCCGGGGCGTCTATATCTCTGCCTCGCCGGAGACTATGTATCGTATTGTCTATGAATCCCGCTTGGCACAGCGCTTGCTTTATCCTCTGCTGATCTTTGATTGTCACAGTGAAAACTATCTGTATCAACAAGCCCGTAAGAGTATAGATTGGACCCGCATCTTCAAGCCGGAAGAAAGCTTTGCGATTGAGGCGAATGTGAGTTCCTCCAATATCCGTCATTCCCTCTATGCTTCTCAACTCCTCAAAGATGCCATCTGCGACCAGTTCCGGGAGGCTTTTGGCAAACGACCGGATTTTGATCCCAAAGAGCCTGACCTGGTGCTGAGCCTGCATGTTCATCAAAACAAGGCACAAATCTCCCTCGATCTGGGTGGCGGAAGCCTGCATAAACGGGGTTATCGAGTAAGCGCCGGAGCAGCTCCCCTGCAAGAAACTCTGGCAGCAGTCATTATCCGGGCTTCGGGCTGGCAGGGAGAAGAACCCTTGGTGGATCCCATGTGCGGTTCCGGAACCCTTCTGGCAGAGGCTCTGATGCACTACTGCCGTATCCCGGCAGCATATCTGAGAAGCAAGTTTGGCCTGAAATACCTGCCGGATTTTGACTCTCAGCTTTGGGAAGATGTCCGTAAAAGGGCAGATCGAGCCATCCGTCCCCTCCCAGAAGGTCTGATCCGGGGTTCCGATATCTCGGCAGCCAATCTGGAGATTGCCACCGGGAATCTTTCGCGGCTTCCCTACGGCGGTGAGATTCTGCTCAAGACCGCTGACTTCAATAAGCTCAAAGCCTACAACGGTCTCTTCATAGTTACCAATCCGCCCTATGGCATCAGGATCGGAGAGGGCGGCACCATTGCCACGCTTTACAATGAACTGGGCACCTGGCTGCGGAGCCAGTGCACCGGCTCCACTGCCGTAATCCTCTGCGGCTCCAGTGAATTGGCAAGCGAGCTGAAGCTACGCCATCGCTGGCTCAAGAACCTGAAAAATGGCGATCTGGACACAGTTCTGGGTAAATTTCTACTGCGCTAACCTGGAGAGATCTCTATGGAACTAAAAGTCTATTACGATAAGATTAGTCAAGCCTTGGCAGAGAATCATCCGCTTTGGCAAATCACCATTATTGAGAGCTCCGGATCCAGCCCTGCCAAAGCCGGAATGAAAGCTTGCGTCGGCACCGGGGAACTCTTTTTTGGAAACTTGGGTGGAGGCGAATTGGAACATGGACTCATCCGTCAGATTCGCTCAGAACTTCCCGAGCGTCCCGCTCTGTGGTCTTTTTCACTTACCGGCTCCAAAACCGACTTATATCCTGCAGATAAGCAAACAGGCATGATCTGTGGAGGTGCTGTGAAGGTATTCATTGAACCTTTGCACAAAGCGGACACTCTTTACATCATCGGAGCGGGACACTGTGGCAGAGCTCTGGCAACCTTGGCGCGCAGCACCGGCTTTTTTACCCATTTAATCGATAACCGCCCCGAACTTCTGAAACAAGCTGAAGACCAAGGCTTGGCAGATTCCTATGCCTACAGCGACTACTGCAAGCTTCAGGAGCAGATCAAAAATCCCAACTGTGCCTGGGTGGTGATTATGACCCACGGTCACCTGCACGATCGCGAAGTGCTGGAGCAATGCCTGAAGCTGGACTTGCGTTATCTGGGCATGATCGGCTCCAAAAGCAAGGTTGCCGAAACCTTTGAGATACTCCGCAATAAAGGAGTTAGCCCCGAAGAACTGACCCGGGTGCATGCCCCCATTGGGCTACCCATCGGCTCACAAACTCCCACTGAGATAGCCATCAGCATCATGGCAGAAATCATCGGTTTGCGTTCGCGGTTGTAAGGCTGGATTTTCCTAGTTTTAGGCTCTCGTTTTTTCATAACTGAAAACCCTTTTTTTCAATGCAGCCCTTCTGCTGAAAAATTCTCAGAAATGATTATCTCAGAACCCGCATAATAGATTTATTTGCTGTTAGTTACATATATCCCCCAAATCTCCCTTCAGTGGCTTGTTTAGTGCACTTAGCAATACCATTCATTTCTTACGGCCGACCGGCTGAAGCAATTTGAAGTGAATCCTTAAACATTGTAAACAAGGAGAGAAAATGAGAAGACTTTTACTCGCTCTGATGCTGCTACTGGTAGCAACAACTATTTTTGCCACTCCTACGGAGCAAGTTTCGCAAGCTCCGGGGAAAACCCCTGGTATGATGCAAAGCCCGGGAAACATTCACTACACAACCCCCACAGACGTGAAATGGGGTACAGATTTACTGGTTCCTTTGGATGCTTCGTTCACACTAGCCTTAGGAGCCAATGATGATGAATATACTGATGCCATAACTATACCATTCACTTTTGTTCTGTATGGAACAACCTACACACAATTCTATATCAATAACAATGGCAACATCAGCTTCGATGAGGGATATAGTTCTTATACTCCCTGGGGATTCCCAATTGAAGGCTTCCCCATGCTGGCTCCCTTCTTTGGTGATGTTGATACCAGGGGTGTAGGAAGCGGTTATGTCTGGTACAAGATCGAGGCCAATCGCATCATAGTCACCTGGGATCACGTGGGATACTTTGGAGCTAGAGTGGACAAACTCAATACCTTCCAGGTGATTTTCTCTGACGGCACCGATCCTGCCATAGGCTTGGGTAACAACGTTGCATTCAGCTATGGTGACATGGCTTGGACTACTGGTGATGCATCTGGCGGGACTGACGGTTTAGGGGGAGAGCCAGCAACTGTTGGCGTGAATGCCGGGGATGGAACCCTTTTCTCCCAAACTGGTCGTTTTGACCACCAGGGTTATGATTACGACGGAGCTTATGGAAATAACGATGGTGTAAACTGGCTTACCTTCATCATCTTCTTCTACAATGTGGTTGAGCCTGAAGCCACTCTAACCATCATTCCCACCACAATTGAGAACCCCATATTTGAGATCACACTACCAACTGGCGTGGACCCGGAAACTGATACTGTTGAAACCTTCTATGCTTCATATCCTGTCGTGGGCTCAATGGATGTCAATCTACCGGTTGGCCCCGGCACCTGGAGAGCCTGGATCTATCATACAGGTCAGTGGAATCAAGCTGCCATCTTCCCCTTTACGGGACCTGGTACTCTTGTGTTCGAGGATGTCCCCTTTGGTGCCAAAGCAGATGTGCCAATTCTCCTTGAACATGAAGAACAAACCCTCCCTGTGGTACTGAGCAGCTTCAGCGCAATTCTAACTTCTCAGAACTATGTTAAGCTGCAATGGGTCACCCAATCCGAAACAGGAGTAAGCGGTTACAATATCTACCGTTCCCTGGAGCAGGAAGTAAATTCCGCACTACTGGTTAGCCCCCTCATCACAGCGACAAATCTCTCCTATGAACAGAGCTACCAGTTCATAGACACCGAAATCTATGATCCGGGGCTTTATTACTACTGGTTACAGAGCCGTGATTTTGATGGCACCAGCAATTTCTATGGACCGGTTCAGGTGAGGTTCCAACCTCAGGATCCAGGCACAGAAAGCCCCAACCTGCCGCTGGTGACAGACCTGCTGAATGCCTATCCGAATCCCTTCAATCCCTCCACTAGTATCAGGTATACAGTAAGTGAAGCCACCTCGGTCAAGCTGGATATCTTCAATACCCGCGGTCAGTTGATCCGCAGCTTCATGGCCAATCCTACCGAACCGGGTTATTACAACCAGTATTGGGATGGCTTGGATCAAGCCGGGAACACCCTGGGAAGCGGCGTTTATATGGTCCGGATGACTAGTGCCGGCTCCACCTTCATGAAACGAGTTATACTCTCAAAGTAGCCTCTCCAAGACACCTAGACCTATCAAGCCCTGCTTATGAGCGGGGCTTTTTTCTGCCTCAAGAGTTCCACTGCACCACTCCCCACCCGGCGGGGTTATCAATCTATCCAATCAATCTACCAGTTTCAACTATTTAAGACCGTTGCACATGCCGCAAAACAAAGTGCGCGATAGGTTATTCTCCCGGCTTCACATACCGGACTGGTCACTCCCCCATGTCTCCCGGAGTCTTCGCCGAGTCTTGCAGGACTCTTCCGGA
>JAZHDE010000098.1:0-5651 GCA_036584515.1 Candidatus Cloacimonadota bacterium
CCGGGGTCTTTTCCATGGTCTGTTTTAGACTGGCTGAGACGGATATCAGCACTGAAGCATGGTTGTAAGCAGTCACTAATAGCTTGCGATAGTATGGCTTTAACAAAAGATTTGCAATGCTTCCCTGGTGCTCGGTGATTATATAGGGCAGTTTTAGCTTTCTACAGATCAGTCCTCCGGCAACACCATCCGGAAAACCCCAATTGATCTGAACTAGGTCAAGTTTGTAAGCTTGATGCAGCCTCTGTATGCAGAGATACGTAGTAAGAGCTTGTAGCTGAGCCACTACCGGGTTCAATATGGCTTTGGGCAGGAGCAAGTAACGGGGATGATAGACCTCAATCTTTCGCCCCTCATAGCTTTCCTGCCGATGGTAGGGAACCTTGATCTCAGGCCGATGTCTTTGCAGATTCAGGAAATAAGGCACAGGTGATACCACGATGACAGTCATCTCTTCCGAAAGCTGCCTGGCAATCTCTTGAACAAAGGCACTGCGAGCCTTCTCTACAGGATTCGGATAGGCATGGGAATAGATCAGGAGCTTCATTTTCTTACCGATGCTATTCTGCATTTCAGCCAATCCTTCCCTTGAGCAATAGTAGCGAACAAGGCTCTTAGGTCCTCCCTACGAGGGAGCAGCTCTCTGATAGACATATCTTTATGACTGATAAAATACCAGGAAACGAGGATAATGAGCCAAAGAACGTAGCTGAGAGAAGATGTGATTGAAGTGCCAAACAAGCCATATTTGGGGATCAGCAGGTAGTTTAAACCCAGCTTCAACAATAAGGGAACAACGGGAGCGATTATCGAGATGACGGGGAAGCCTTTGCTCCAGATAAAAGTATTGAACAATGCTCCCAATGTGATGCCAAATACTGCTGGAATCATCAGGAGAAAAGACCAGTAAGCATCGGCATAACCGGGTCCATAGAGATAGATGATAAACCACTTGCCGATCACGATCATTCCCAAGACTGCCAATAGATCAACTATCCCGATCATCAGAAAGATTTTCCGCATGATCGCCAGGGAGGCATGATCGTCCTTCAGGGATGCGAGCTTAACCAGGAGTACTGCTCCAATGGTGTTACATGATATATTGATCATGTCAATAAAGTTCACTGCGAGGGTATAAACGCCTACTTGTGAGAAACTACCCAAAGCCTTTAAGATGATAAGATCTACTCTCATCATCAGCAATATCAGGTATTCCGAAACAAAAGCCTTGAAGCCCAGCTTGTAAGTCTCTTTCAGGATATCAGGTGCCAGCTTGCTTTGATAGCGTACTCTGCCCCTGAACCGCCATTGCACCAAAGCAAGACAAGCAATGAAGACTCCAACATTGAGCATGAAGGAGTATTCCATCCTGTTTTCGATGGGCATGAGCCAGAACAACGGCACGATCAGAAGCAGAAAGACAACTGTGGGAAGAGTGGCCAGCAAAGTGTAGTCCCTCATCCAATTCATCCCAAGCTGGATGAACTGCGAACGCATATAGAATTGATAGGTCACTACATAGATACCCAGGATCAGTAGAATATATCTTGGATATTGGTGATCGAGTAACCCAGAGAAGATTCCGGAACCAAAGATAAAGAGAATCCCGATCGAAACTATGCTGATCAACCAAGTGTTTACACTCAAACTATAAAGGCTGTTCAGCTTGCGTTTATCATGCTGAAGGATGTAAGGGAAAGTCTTATGCACACCCATATCCAGAAACATCCAGATGATGGAATTGAGAGTAAAGAGATAGACATAGCGCCCCCTCAGGTCCGGACCCAGATATCGAGAGATAAACCAATTGACCATAAAGGCGGCAAAGATTGTGATAACCTTGCTAACGCTGGTGAGGGCGATGTTCTTCTTGAGGCTGATCTCGTTCATAGCTCTGTCTTCCCGCCCTGGATAGACTCATATAGTTCCAGATAGCTCTTCATCACACCACCCAGCGAGTACTTATTGCGCGCGTAATCCCGGATCAGTTCCGGATCATACTGCTCCCATTTCCGCTCGAGCTCCAGGATACCCTCTGCCAAAGATTCGGCACTGCCTGGAGTCACCAGAATCCCGGTGTCTTCATTCACAATGGAATCGGGACCTCCGCAGCGGGTTGCCACGACCGGCAAACCAGAAGCCATGGCTTCTATCAGAACGATGCTGAAGCTCTCTCTCAAGCTGGAAACCACCAAAACATCGTAGTGTGAAAGTAATGACTCCACTTGTGAAGGAGGAAGCTGACCCAGAAACTTGATCTCTGCTTCCAGTCCCAGCCCTCGAACCTTCTCTTGTAAAGAACTTCTGTGCTTTCCCTCTCCAATGATATCCAAGCTGTAGCTTTTACCACGGGCTTTTAGTATCCCCATTGCCTCGATCAGAAAGTCCAACCCCTTGGCAGGAATCAGGCTGGATACTGCAACAAATAAAGTAGGGGTCTGCCTGGCAGGATTGATCGTAAAACGTTCAATATCTATCCCATTGGGTATCACCAAAGCATCAAGTCCATAGTCTGCCAGCACCTTGGAGCTGTACTCTGATACAGTCACAACTCTGGAAGCCTTTCGGTAAACCCGCTTCAACTGGCCTCCGATCCAGAGATTCTTCAGAGTCTCGAGCAACAGTCCCCGGTGTTCTGTGATCAAAAACGGTATTCCCAGCAGTCCTGAGAGCCATGAAACGGCTATACCATCCGGATAAGCAAAATGTGTGTGAATCAAATCAAGCGGTTGTTCTCGGTGTATCTTCCTGACCAGATGAAAACACAGTAGGAACATTAAAAAGCCAATAAAGGGGTGTAAGAGATTGTGCGGCAAGAGGAGGTAACGGGGACGATAGACCTTTACCAGATCTGCGCCCAGCTCCAGCTCTTCCTCAAAGAGAATGCTCTCTTTGCAATCTCTTCTGGCAGCCAAACCAAAGGGAACCGGAGCCACGATCACCAGTTCATGCTCAGGGGGAAAGGCTTGCAAAGTCCTATAGACAAAGTTGCCATTAACCGGCTCCACCGGATTGGGAAAACTGCTACTGAAAACCAGTATCCTCATAACCGCCTATGCTCCTGCTTTTGGAAAGAAGGCTCTGCTGAGCCAGGCCGGTTGGCGAGAAACGAATTGAGAGACGAGGATCACACCTATCCCGCTGATCTGGATAAATGAGAGCTTTTCATGGTTCAATCCCCAAGCCAGAAGAGAAGCAATCACAGGCTTGAGAAAGAAATACATGGAGGCAGTGGAAGCCTTCAATTTCTTCATGCCCTCAAAATACATGATATAGGCAAGACCGGAGACAAAGATCCCCAGCCAGGCAAGACCCAGGATATTGGCAGTTGTAAGCTCAAAACTCACACTCTTACCTTGCGAAGTATAGATCAACATCAACACCACAGAACCAATCAGAAAGGACAGGCTATTGATTGTAAGATTACCATATTGAGAGACCAAACGTTTAGCAAGTACTGTGTATAGCGCAAAGCAGACCGAGGCAGCACAAGCCAGACCTATCCCCAGTATCAGATTCTGAGATTCCATCCAGTGCGTGTGCTCTCCCCAGATAATCATCAGAAGCCCTGCCAAGCCCACCAGCATCCCCAGCCAAGTAATCAAACTCAGACGTTCCTTCAGAATTAGATAAGCAAACATCGATACAAAGATGGGATTAACTGAGATTATGATTGCCGAGAGAGAGGCCTTGCCCCAAGCTACAGACCATTGTAAAAGCAGCATACTGATACAAACGTTCAGGATTCCCAAAGCGCCTGTCTTCAGTATGCTGCCAAGATTGAAGCTAATCTTGTGAGTCGTCACCTGTTTCAAGGCGGCAGGTAGTATCACCAATCCGCCGATCAGAAACCTCCAGGACGCAATGGCCTGAGGACTGATCCCGCCTGCCAAAAGCTTGCTGCTCACCTCCAGCGTGGAGAAGAGGCAAATGGTCAGCAGACAATAAAGGTGACTCCTCAAGATATGGTTATTTCATTAAGATCATCTTACGGGTGGAGCTGTACTTTCCGGCATACATCTTGTAGTAATAGATACCGCTGGAAACTGCACTACCCTGCTCATCCATTCCATTCCAAACCACTGTGTGCAGACCGGATGCCTTGGTTTCATCGACCAAAGTGCGCACCAGCTGACCACGAGTGTTATAAATGCTGATATTGACGGGACCGTTCTGTTCCAGACTGAAACGAATGCTGGTTTCGGGATTGAAAGGATTGGGATAGTTGCCTATCAGTTGAGCACCAACCGGTGTAACGCTGGGATCATCGTTGGACACGGGAGGATTGAAATCCGCCTGGAACCTTGAAGTCACCTGAGGAATGGCATTAAACTGGTTAATGATTACATTGAGATCCATCACACCTGTTGGTATGGCTGCAGCACCGGTCACATAATCTGCATCGAAGAAAGCGGTTCTGAACACGATTGTGCCGCTGGCATCTGTGATATTGTAGTTCTGGCCACTGGCAAAAGCACCGGTGGATTGGAACTGCACGTCGTTCAGACGCACCAGCTTGGATTGATGTGTCTCCAGGTTGTTGTTAATATCAGCAATGGTAAGGATCGGGATGTTGAAATTCACGTTCTGAGCTGTGGCAGCACCTGGATCGGCAACCGGTACAAACTGCAGCATGTTGGTGGTGTAGCGTTGCAGAGTTCCCGTCAGACCGGTGATACCGTCCATCAAGTTGTAGGTGCTGGTGATAATTCCATTGTAGTCATCGATCAGGATGGCAGCAGAGTTATCCTGGATATACTTCTGATGTCTCCAGCTTTGTTGGAAAGTCAGCACCACTTGATTTGTGAGACGGTAGATAGTTGTGTTATCTGCTTGCTGAGCTCTGAGCTGAGCGATATTGGATACCAGCAGCGGGAAGAGATAGGAGGCTGTTCCCACATAGCTGGGCTCAAAACCTGCAGCATAGGCAATGGCTTTGATGGTGATATTGGAGCTCACCGGAATGGGTGCAGTGTAAAGAGTGGATTGATTGGTGGGGTTACTGCCATCCAAGGTGTAATAAATGCTGGCACCGGCAGTTGTGGAGCTCAGTGTCACGTTGATGGGGGCATTATAGACACCGGCAGGAGGATTGAAGGTAGGCGTTCCGGCCTGTTCTCCACCACCGGGATTGAAGGTATGCATGCCCAGATCTGTGATGTAATCCTGAGGATGTACTATCCACTCGGAATCATCCACGTTAGTACCAGCAGCCACTGCCCAGTTTACATTACCGGAAGTGATAGCAGGTTTGCGGATCATGGTGTGGTTCAGGGTTGCAGCAGTAGTTCCCGCCACATCCCAGGCTGTTCCCGGATCTACCTGGTAAACGCCAATAATATCAATCATGGTAGTACCATGGAAGAGACCCAGGGCGTCGTCACCATTGTAATAGGTTACAGTGTGGGTGATATCTGATTGACCCAGAATTGTGGCATTGGCTCCGGCATTGGCAATCACATAGACATCACCATCGGCCAATGAGCCGGTAAGATTGATGGAATTGGTCTCAGACCATTCTCCACCATTGGAACCAAGCTTCACGGAGTATGCGCTCAGATCAACTGTTGCACCAGTGCCATTGAAAATCTCGATGGCCTTGTTGTTGGAAGATCCCTCCACATACTCGGAGAAGAAGAGATCGGCAGCTT
>JAZHDE010000099.1:0-5645 GCA_036584515.1 Candidatus Cloacimonadota bacterium
GTCATGGAGGCGGTCAAAACTATGTTGATCCAAGTACCGGAGAGGTCATATACACTAGAATAGTAAGGATTGCCAACGATGACTGATACGTTACTGGAGACATTTATGAATCTACATATACAAGTAGTAGCATTCTTCGTTTGGATTATCTCAGATACAAACCCCGATATTTCTACATTATCCTCATGAGAAATTCAACTCCATCGAATCAGTTGATAATCGATAGAGCCTATTCAGACAGAGGTCTCAATTTCACACCTCAGGTTGTCAGTGCCGGGGTACCCAATCCACCTGATGGCCGGGACAAGAATATGTTTCGGATCGGCGATCCGGTTTATGTAAAGGTCACAAACTGCCCTCAGAATACACCTCTTACTGTTTACGTTGTTGAGGATCAGGACTATACTGATGGAATGATGGTTTCTTCTTTGAATGCCCTCTATCAGGTATCCGGAACTTCGGATAATGACGGAGTATGGTATTCCAGCACTCCGGTAATGACCGCTTCTACTGTAGGAGACTACGACATCCTGGTTGATATCGGCAATAATGGAGTGCTGCATTTTGCCTATTCTGGAGCAAATGTCCACGATGGCTTTGATGGACTTAATGGATCTGGTTTCACTGTCTATGATGATGGGGTTGATGTGGTGCTAGCCCTTGGTGTTTCTGAAAGTATGGAAGGGGAATGTGCGGACCTTCAACAGCTAGCAAGAAGCTTTATAAGTGCTATGCTACCTGGGGATCGTTTAAACATCTTTCTTTTCAATGAAGGAACTCATCTTTATCAGTTAATGTAAGTATCACATCGATCATTGGATATAGCATATTCAAGCGCAGTTAATTCTTAAGCTTCCCATCATAAAACCCTCCTCCTTCAGTTACTCCATTCATTAATCCCTCAACTACTATTAACTTCTCTATACCAAAGACTGCGTCAGTCAGTCTTGTAATTTACAACATCAGAGGCCAAAAGGTTAAAGAACTCCTGAACGAATCTCTAGAGTATGGAAACCACAGTGTGGTCTGGAATGGAAGGGATGAGAGTAATCGTTCAGTAGCCTCAGGTGTGTACTTTGCCAGACTTGAGCAAAGTGGAGTTACTCAATTTCGTAAGATGATGTTGCTGAAATAGTATCAAAAGAAGATAGGAAGTCTTAAGGCCATGTAAAAATGGGATTTCTTAGGCACTTGCCATAATGAGAATGTGGGTACGGTTGATAGATCGTGCCCTTACTCAAATTTTTCCTGTTATTCCTGCGCTCAATCTGACAGCCTATCCTAATCCCTTCAGTGCCTTTACCAATATCAGGGCAGCTATCCCTACAACGGGAGAGAGAGGCGCATAACCCGCCAGGGTTTCCAGAAGGCAGGCGGTGGTTTCAACCACCGTGCCAGATCGGGATATTCCCCAACACCATAACCCGTGAGGGTTTTCAGACTTCGGGAGGATTTTAATCCGACCTTCATAGACACAGCTCGGCACAGTTATCGAGGAGGAGGATTGAAATCCCCCTCCCCAGTCCCGTTCCGGAAAATGGGATAAGATCGTTAGTATACTCCACAGAATACGGTGGTTGAAACCACCGCCTGCCGTCTGGAAACCCGATAAATCGGGTTGGGCACTTGTCACTCGTCACTCGTCACTCCCCCATGTCTCCCGGAGTCTTCGCCGAGTCTTGCAGGACTCTTCCGGAGCAAAGTGCTCGGGAAGACTGGGCGAAGACACGGCGAAGACTCCGCCAGGAATAGGAGAGGAAAGAGTGTGGTGATGTGGTGAATTTCGTCCACTTAGTCCATCCTGTCCATCTATAGGCTCCAAAGGCTATAATTCCCTAGCAATTTTATGAGTTCACAAGGGCATGATATACAAACACTTACGAAGCCACATTTCTTAGAACTAATTCTTGACAAAAATGCGGTATCGAATTTACTGACAATTAGATAACGATGATTAGTATCATCACGCTACATAAAAGTGAATACATCCTTCGGGGTGGACTTGTAAAATTCTAGGAGACAATAGATTATGCAAGAAACAAACTACAATGCATCTAATATTAAGGTGCTGAAAGGCTTGGAAGCCGTTCGGAAGCGTCCTGCCATGTATATTGGCGGCACCAGCGAACGCGGGTTACACCACTTGGTTTATGAAGTGGTGGATAATTCTATCGACGAAGCTCTGGCAGGATACTGTGATATGATCAGGGTAACCCTGCGCAGCGACGGCTCCGTCGAAGTTGATGACAATGGACGCGGTATTCCCGTCGATATGCACAAGGATCTTGGTGTTCCTGCCGTGCAGGTGGTGCTCACTGTGCTGCATGCCGGTGGTAAGTTTGACGACAAGTCTTACAAAGTATCCGGTGGTCTGCATGGTGTGGGCGTTTCCGTGGTGAACGCTTTGTCCGAATGGATGGATGTGCGGATTCACAAGGATGGCAAACTCTATCAGATGCGCCTGGAATATGGCGTGCCGGTTTCCGAGCTCAAGGTTCTGAGCGAGACCAATCGCCGCGGAACGGTTATCACCTTCAAACCCGATGCCGGCATCTTTGAGACCACTGAATTCAGTTTTGATTACCTCACCACCCGCCTTCGGGAATTGGCTTTCCTGAATTGCGGAGTCCGGATTGTGTTGCACGATCAGAGAACCGACCGCACTCATGACTTTAAGTATGATGGTGGCATAAACAGCTTCGTGGAGTATTTGAATCAGAACAAAAAGCCCGTCACACCACGCCCGATCTACATATCTTCTCAAAAGGAAGGGATGGATTTTGAAGTCTCGCTTCAATATAACGAAGGCTATCAGGAAAACATCTTTAGTTTTGCCAATAATATCAACACCATAGAGGGTGGAACACACCTATCCGGCTTTAAGAGTGGGCTCACCAGAGCGGTCAATGCTTATATCAAGAATGCCGATCTCTTGAAAAACGAGAAGGTCTCTCCCTCCGGAGATGACATACGCGAAGGCATCACAGCAGTTGTCTCGGTGAAGATCACCAATCCGCAGTTTGAAGGGCAGACCAAGACCAAGCTCCAAAACTCTGATGTGGAAGGCATTGTAAACTCTGCCGTTTACGAAAAGCTGATGGTCTATTTTGAGGAGCATCCTGCTGAAGCAAAGACAGTCTGCACAAAAAGCATCATGGCTGCCCGCAGTCGTGAAGCAGCCCGGAAAGCCAGGGAACTGACCCGCCGCAAGTCTGTGTTGGAAAGTGGTTCTCTGCCGGGTAAACTGGCAGATTGTACTCTGAACGATCCGGCACAGACCGAGCTTTTCCTGGTGGAGGGAGATTCCGCCGGTGGTAGCGCCAAACAAGGCCGCGACAGAGCTTATCAGGCAATCCTGCCGCTCTGGGGAAAAATGCTCAATACAGAAAAAGCCCGGGTGGATAAGGTGCTCAACAATGATAAGATCCAGCCCGTGATTCTGGCTCTGGGAGCCGGTATCGGGCAGGAATTTGACTATACCAAGGCTCGTTACCACAAGGTGATCATCATGGCAGATGCAGACGTTGACGGTGCGCATATTGCCACTCTCCTGATGACTTTCTTCTTCCGCTACATGAAACCCCTGATCGAACAGGGAATGCTCTATATAGCCAAGCCTCCGTTGTTCCTGGTGCGTAAAGGCAAGCAGAAGCGCTACGTCTTCTCAGAAGCAGAACGCGATGCAGCCGTGGCAGAGCTTGGAGACAAGGGAGTCTTCATTCAGCGCTACAAAGGTCTGGGTGAAATGAATGCTGAACAGCTCTGGGAGACCACTATGGATCCTGCCAACCGCTTTATGATCTCAGTGAAAATGGACGACGTTATTGAAGCGGACAGAATGTTCACAATCCTGATGGGCGACGAAGTGGAGCCCCGCCGTGACTTCATTCAAACCAATGCCACTTACGTCCAAAATCTTGATATCTAAGGGAGAGAGTTATGTCCGATAACAATAGAATTATCAACGTACAGATAGAGGATCAACTCAAACAGGCGTATCTGGATTATTCCATGAGCGTGATCGTTGCCCGTGCCCTTCCCGATATTCGGGACGGTCTGAAACCCTCGCAAAGGCGCATCATCTTTGCTATGCACGAGCTGAATCTTTCACCCGGCGGGCACTTCAGAAAGTGTGCCAAGATCGCCGGTGATACCTCCGGTAACTACCATCCGCATGGTGAACAGGTGGTCTATCCCACCTTGGTGAGATTGGCTCAGCCTTGGATCATGCGCTATCAATTGATTGATGGCCAGGGAAACTTCGGTTCCATCGACGGTGATCCACCGGCTGCCATGCGTTACACGGAAGCACGGCTTCAGAAAGTGACCATGGAGATGCTGGACGAGCTGGATAAGGACACGGTGGAGTTCAAGAGCAACTATGACGAAACGCGTAAAGAACCCACGGTTTTCCCTTCGCGAGTGCCCAATCTGCTGGTCAATGGTTCCTCTGGTATTGCCGTGGGTATGGCTACCAATATGCCTCCCCACAATATCAAAGAAATCTGCTCCGCGATGATCGCCCTGATCGACAATCCTGAGCTGCAACCTCTTGAACTGCTGAACTATATCAAAGGTCCTGATTTCCCCACCGGTGGATTCATCCTCGGAATGGACGGGATCAGAGATTACTTTGAGACTGGTCGCGGCAAGATCATCGTGCGCGGTAAAGTGGATATTGAGACCACGCCCAGCGATCAGGAACTGATCATCATCCGCGAGATTCCTTATCAACTCGCCAAGACCCTCTTGATTGAGAAGATGGTGGAGCTGGTGAAGGAAAAGAGAATCGAAGGCATCAGCGATATCAGAGATGAATCCGGACGCGATGGCATGCGCCTGGTGGTGCAGGTGAAGCGTAACCACGATGCTCAGGTTGTCCGTAACCTTCTTTACAAATACACTCAATTGCAATCCACCTTTGGTGTGATCAATCTCTGCCTGATCGATGGTGTTCCGCAGGTCGTACCTATGAAGGATATGCTGCTGAACTTCATCAAGTTCCGCCATGAGGTAGTGCTGCGCCGCACACTCTTTGAGCTGCGTAATGCTGAGGCCAGAATGCATATTTTGGAAGGTCTGCGTATAGCCTTGGATCATCTGGATGAAGTGATTGCCACGATCCGTGCTTCTCAGACCCCTCAGGAAGCCAGTGAGCAACTGCAGGCCAAGTTTGGCCTCTCCGAGATTCAGGCCAAAGCCATCCTGGATATGAGATTGCAAAGACTCACAGGATTGGAACGAGACAAGATTGAGCAGGAATATCAGGAACTGCTGCTGACCATCAAGCGTCTGCAAGACCTCATTGCCAGCGTGGATCTGCGCTCTGAACTGATCAAGGAAGAAACCACCGAGATCATGGAGAGGTTTGGTGATGCCCGCAGAACGACTATCATCGAAGCATTTGGTACCGGATTCAATATGGAAGATCTGGTGGCTGATGAGATGGTTGTGGTGACCATCACTCATGATGGCTACGTGAAGCGTATCCCGGTCGATACCTACAAGGTGCAGGGTAGAGGCGGTAAAGGTCTTTCGGCCTCCAACCTAAAAGAGGACGACTTCATCCAATATCTCTTTGTGGCATCTACCCACAGCTATATCCTGCTTTTTACGGATCATGGACGCTGCTATTGGCTGAAGGT
>JAZHDE010000100.1:0-5595 GCA_036584515.1 Candidatus Cloacimonadota bacterium
AGTTCCAGAAATAACTTATTACCTGTCCATCCACATCATTGGAAGGAGCTGCGTCCGCTCAAAATTGCCACCCACAAAGAGATCAAGCAAACCATAAATGGTTCCCTGTCCACCCTGAGGGCTTTCAAAGAAGGCTTTGAGTGCGGAAGCGTCCACGCCCGGTACAGGCACGAAACTACCAAGACGATAGAGCACCAAGAACAATGCCGTGAAGAGAATCTTCTTTTTCAAGTCCGGAATCCGGAACATGTTAGCAATGGTCTTAAACAAACTAGATTACCTCCGCCTTGCCGCCGCTCTTCTCAATGATCTCTTTTGCACGTTTGGAAAAGGCATTTGCCTTGATATGAACGGCTTTGGTGAATTCCTCATTAAGAGCTGCCAGGACCTTGACGGGAGCTTTGGCTTTGTGTCCCTTGGTAGGGACCAGTCCCAAGGCTTCCATTTTAGCGATATCAAGTTCGCTCTCCTCAAACGCGATGAGGCGGCTGAGATTCAAGGTGCGGTAGGGGACTCTAAAGATATTCTTGAAACCACGTTTGGGCAAACGACGGTGGATGGGCATCTGACCACCTTCGAAGGCTGCAGGAACAGTTCCGCCGGCACGGGCTTTGGTACCCTTGTGACCGCGTCCGGCCTGATGGCCGCTACCGCTTCCCTGTCCTTTTCCCAGACGTTTCTTGTTCTTTCGACCAGCAGGTTTTCCCAGGTTGTGTAGATTCAACATAATTATTCTCCCTGCAGGGTTTCAACTTTTACCAGGTAAGATACTTTATTGATCATACCCATGATGCTAGGGCTATCTTCGTGAATGCGGCTTTTGCCGATCCGTCCCAGACCGAGGGACTCGATAACTCTTTTGTGGTCTTCTTTACGATTTATAGTGCTGCGTATTTGGGTCACTTTAATCTTCATTTTTCCTCCTGCCCGGTAAGCTCCGCGACAGTTTTATTACGAAGACGGGAGACATCCTGCACTGTCCTGAGAGCCTTCAAGCCCAGAATGGTTGCTTTCACAACGTTCGTGGGGGTGTTGGAACCCAAGGATTTGCAAAGGATATTCTCAATTCCTGCCACTTCAAAGATTGCACGTGTGGTACCTCCGGCAATAACACCGGTACCGGGACGGGCGGGCTTCATCATGATGCGGCTGGCGCCATATCTGGCTATATAATCGTGGGGAATGGTTCCTTTCACGATTGGAACCTTGAACATCGACTTCATGGCCTTCTCTTTGGCTTTGCGGATAGCATCAACAATTTCGTTTGCTTTTCCGGCTCCGACGCCGATAGTGCCCTTGCGGTCGCCAACTACTACGATGGCGCTGAAACTAAAGTTTCTGCCGCCCTTCACGACTTTGGCTACGCGCTTGGTCTCGATGATCTTCTCCACATAGGGACTTTCTTCGATGTTTGTTCTTTCGTAATTCAAGCTATCCTCCTCTTAGAATTCCAGACCGGCTTTACGAGCACCATCAGCCAGAGCTTTGACTCTGCCATGATACTTGTAACCGGCACGATCGAAGGCAACCTTGGTGATGCCGGCTGCAAGAGCTTTTTCACCCAGTTTCAGGCCGACAGCATAGCTTTGCTCGGTCTTCTTCATGCCGGGAGTAATCTCCATATCTTTGGCGATCGTGGACATGGATACCAGGGTCACACCCTTGACGTCATCTATGATCTGAGCATAGATGCTCTTAAGGCTGCGATAAACTGCCAGTCTCGGACGTTCAGCGTTACCGCTGAGACGTTTGCGGATAGCTGCTCTGCGACGGGCACGAAGGCGGATTTTTTCCAAGTTATATTTCTTTCTCATCTTAGTGCCTCACTTACTTTGAACCAGCTTTTCCAGCTTTGATTGCAACATATTCGTTCTCGTAACGTATGCCTTTGCCCTTGTAGTTTTCAGGGGGACGGCATCCACGCACTTCAGCTGCAAACTCGCCCACCAATTGCTTATCAATCCCTTTGATGCGGATGATACTGGTGAGGTCGCTGCGAGTTCCCTTGGAACGGGGAACAGCCTGTGCTTCAACTGTTAAACCTTCAGGTACTTTGAACATGATATCATGTGAGTATCCCAGAGAAAGCTTCAACCAGGGACCAATGACTTCTGAGCTATAACCGGTTCCGATGATATTGAGGGTCTTCATAAAACCTTCACTCACACCGGTGACCATGTTTTGCAACAGAGCTCTGGTCAGGCCGTGATAGGCGCGCAGGGTCTTGGTTTCTTCGGCACGTTTGACGTGCACGATGCCATCTTCCTGCTCGACGGTGATACCATCGAGAAGCTCATACTTAAGCTCGCCTAAGGCGCCCTTGGCCACTACTTCCTTACCGTTAACGGTAATTGTGGTTCCGGGATTAAGTTTGATGGGGGCTCTTCCTATTCTGGACATATATCCTCCTACCAAACCCGGCAGACGTATTCGCCGCCAACTTTATTGATTCTGGCATCACGGTCAACCATCACACCTTGTGAACTGGAGATAATAGCGCAACCGGTGTTGTTGAATACGCTGGGAAGCTTTTCGCTCTTGACGTAGACTCTGCGACCGGGCTTGGAAACGCGCACCAAACCTCTCATGACGGGTTCACCTGTGTTGGTATAACGCAGATTTACCAGGATTCTTCTGTAGTTGAATTTGCTTTGCGGGTCTTTTTCAAGAACCTGCATGCTATTCACAAAGTTCTCGTTGGCAAGGATCTTCACAATAGCTTCAGTAAGCTTGTTGTGATTTACGATCACTTGCGTATGACCGGCACGATATGCATTACGGATCTTGGTCAATGCATCAGCTATCGGATCACTAACGCTCATTCTTTCTCCTTATTTTTTACCAGCTAGATCTGGTGACGCCGGGGATTTGGCCCATAGAGGCATATTTACGGAAGCAAAGACGGCACATGCCGAAATCGCTCATATAGGCACGTGGACGACCACAGAGCTTGCAGCGGTGATATTGTCTGACTTTGAACTTGGGAGTTCTTTGTTGTTTGATGATAAGTGATTTCTTCGCCAAAATAAATCTCCTTATTGATTTCTTTGGAAGGGCATACCAAGCTCTTTCAGCAGTTCACGGCTTTCTTCATCGGTTTTGGCCGTGGTTACAATAGTGATATTGAGGCCACGAATGGCATCGATCTTGTCGTATTCGATTTCCGGGAACACGGTCTGCTCTTTGAGGCCAAAGGAGAAGTTTCCTCTGCCATCAAAAGCATCGGCGGGGATACCGCGGAAGTCTCTGATCCTGGGGATCACGATGGAGATGAGTCTGTCATAAAACTCATACATCACTTCGTCACGCAGGGTCACCTTGCAACCGATGGGCATGCCTTGGCGCAGCTTGAAGTTGGAGATGGACTTTCTGGCCTTGGTGACTATCACTTTACGGCCGGTGATCTGCTCCATATCCTTTACTGCATTATCCAGCAAAGCTTTGTTTTGGGTGGCACTGCCGACGCCCATGGAAACGACGATCTTCACCATCTTGGGCACCATGTGGGGGTTGGTGTATTCAAAGCGCTTGGTAAGTGCCGGAATCACCTGACTGGTATATTGTTCTTTTAATCGATTCATTCCCTTCTCCTTTACAGCTCGTCACCGGATTTCTTGCAAACACGGATGCGCTTGCCAGCTCTAACCTGAATAACGGCCTTGGAAACGGCTCCCAGTTTCTCGTTGAAAAGCATCACATTGGAAGCATGGACTGGAGCTTCCTTGTGGATGATTCCACCCTGGGGGTTACGCTGGGAAGGCTTGGAGTGTTTCTTGATCATATTGACTTTCTCAATAATCACTCTATTCTTGGTAGGGAAAGCCTTGAGGACTCTGCCCTTCTTGCCTTTGTCAGCGCCGGAGATCACGATCACGTGGTCACCTTTCTTCAGATGCATACTAGCTTTTTCTGCCATTTTTCCTCCTACAATACTTCCGGTGCCAGTGAGACTATTTTCATATAGCCTACTTCGCGAAGTTCCCTGGCAACGGGTCCAAAGATACGGGTACCTTTGGGTTCATGTTTGTCGTCGATGATAACGGCAGCGTTATCTGCAAAGCGGATATAGGAACCGTCGGGACGGCGCACTTCTTTGGCGGTGCGCACGATAACAGCCTTTTCCACAGAGCTCTTCTTCACTTTACCGCCGGGTGTAGCGGACTTTATCGCCACAACTATGACGTCTCCAACGGAGGCATACTTGCGTCTGGTGCCACCCAGTACTTTTATGCACATGGCTTTCTTGGCACCGGAGTTATCAGCGATATTCAACACTGTTTGTACTTGAATCATTCCATAACCCCTTTATTTGGTTCTCTCTACAATCTTGTGCAGAGTCCATCTTTTACGGGCACTGAGGGGACGGGATTCCTGAATTTGAACCACATCACCAACATGTGCATCATTGGTCTCATCGTGCGCCATAAATTTCTTGTGGCGACGAACTGTCTTTTTATACAATGGGTGGATAAACTGCCGTTCCACGCGAACCACGATAGTCTTATCGTTCTTATCGCTGACGACAATACCCTGTCTGATCATTTTACGATTTTCAGCCATCTCTTACCTCACGCCTTCTGCGCTTTCTCTTTGATAATGGTGTTAATGCGGGCGATATCTCTGCGGACAATGCGAATCCGATCGGGTCTGTCCAGAAGATTCTTGGCCTTTTGGAAACGCAGGTTAAAGAGCTCGATACGATACTCTTCGATCTTGGCTTCCAATTCGGGAATGCTCATTTCACGGATTTCATCGGACTTCATAATTCCACTCCTTCACGGGCTACAAGGCGTGTCTTGATGGGCAATTTGTGTGCGGCCAAGCGCATAGCTTCTTTGGCTATCTTGACGTCTACGCCTTCAATCTCAAAAAGAACTCTGCCGGGAAGAACGACGGCTACCCAATACTCGGGAGCGCCTTTACCTTTTCCCATACGGGTTTCGGCTGGCTTCTTGGTGACTGGTTTGTCCGGGAATATACGGATCCAGACTTTACCAATGCGCTTCATATGACGGGTGATGGCAATACGGGCGGCTTCTATCTGACGGCTGGTAATCCAGGCATCTTCCAGAGCTACTAAACCATAATCGCCAAAACTAATGTCGGAGCCATTCCAGGCAAGCCCGGTGCGGCGTCCTTTCATCTGTTTGCGATATTTTATCTTCTTTGGTGCTAACACTGTTATCTCCTATTAACCTAAAATATCGCCCTTGTAGATCCACACCTTGATGCCAATGACACCGTAGGTTGTGTTGGCTTCGATTATGGCATAATCGATGTCAGCACGGATCGTATGAAGCGGGGTGCGTCCCTGTTTGTAGCGTTCGCTACGTGCGATTTCAGCACCGCCAAGACGGCCGGAAACCTGAACCTTGATGCCCTGGGCACCTTCTTTCATTACGTTGCGAATAGCCATCTTCATGGCGCGGCGGAAGGAAACACGCTCTTCCAATTGGCGGGAGATTTCCAGGCCAACCAGACGTGCATCCAACCACATCTTTTCAATCGGGGCGCCGCCGCTGAAAAGCGTGTATTCCGATCTACTTTTTTGATGGAGTCTTAGTAATGGTAATTGCGTTTGATTTGTCTGTCTTA
>JAZHDE010000101.1:0-5530 GCA_036584515.1 Candidatus Cloacimonadota bacterium
TCAGGCCCGTGGCCGCCCATGTCATGGAAGCCGGCGGAAAGCGTCTGCGGCCCATTGTGGATATAGATCCGCAAACCTTCAATCTCGATCCTGCCAAGATAGAAGCGGCGATCACTCCCCGCACCAAGGCGATCATGCCGGTGCATCTCTTTGGTCAATCTGCGGAAATGGATGCCATAATGGCTATAGCTAAAAAACACAATCTGAAAGTGATCGAAGATAATGCCCAGGGCATTGGCTGCACCTGGGATGGCAAGATGAGCTGCAGCTTCGGAGATATTGGCACACTTTCCTTCTTCCCCAGCAAGAACCTCGGCGCTATGGGCGATGCCGGACTGTGCCTTACAAATGATGATGATTTGGCAGCCAAGCTGCGTCAGCTCCGCGTACATGGCGAAAACCCCAAATACTTCCACAAGTGGGTGGGTTTTAACAGCCGTTTGGACACCATGCAGGCAGCAGTGCTGCTGGTGAAGCTGGATCATCTGGAAGGCTGGAGTGAAGCACGTCGTAAGCATGCTGCATACTATGATGAAGCTCTGGAGAATGTGGATGGAGTGATCACCCCCTACATCGATCCCAAGGCTGTCTCCATCTACAATCAATACACCCTGATCTGCGAACGTCGTGACGATCTGCTCAAGCATCTGCAAGCCAAAGAGATTGGCTGTGCAGTCTATTATCCGCTGCCTCTGCATCTGCAGGAATGCTTCAGCAGCCTGGGCTACAAAGAGGGTGATCTGCCCACTTCAGAAGCCTTGGCTCAACAGGTGCTCTCCATTCCCGTGCATCCCGACCTTACCCGTGAGCAGCAAGACTACGTGATCGCAAGCATAAAAGAGTTTTATTCCTAAGGAGGATTTGATGAATCTGGTGGTTTGCATCAAACAGGTGCCAAACACGACTGAGATCAAGATCGATCCGGTAACTAACACCCTGATCAGGGAAGGGGTGGAAAGCATCCTCAATCCCTTTGATACCTATGCCATAGAAGAAGCCGTCCGGCTCAAAGAACAACACGGTGGCACCGTGACCGTGATCTCGATGGGACCCGGCCAGTGTGAAGCAGTGCTGCGTGAAGCGATCTCCTTGGGAGCAGATAGTATGATATTGCTATCAGACCGCCGCTTTGCCGGGGCAGACACCTGGGCCACCAGCCTCACTTTGGCTGCAGCCATCCGGAAAATGGGCAATGTCGATCTGATCCTCACCGGTCAGCAAGCCATCGATGGAGACACTGCTCAGGTGGGTCCGGGAATAGCTGCTCATTTGAAGATTCCGCAGACCTGCTTTGTGCGTAAAGTGGAAGAAGTAAAGCCCTGCCACATCGTGCTGCAACGCCTTATGGAAGATGGCTTTGATCGGGTGCAGATGAAGCTGCCGGGGCTGATCTCGGTGGTTAAAGAGATCAACACTCCCCGCCTGCCCTCCCTGCGTGGCAAAAAGAATGCCAAATCTGCCGAGCTCACGGTCTGGAACTGTGACGATCTGGGGCTGAGTGAAAAGGAAGTGGGCCTGAATGGTTCACCCACTCAAGTGCTGAAGATCTTCACTCCCAAACACGATAAAGTGACTCAGAAGTTCACCGGTCCTGCCGATGAAGCGGCAGAACTGATGGTCAAGACCCTGGATCAACTCACCAAAGTATGATCACCGCAGCGCTTCAATTCCCGCACTTCAGTCCGGATATTGCCAAGTTCAGCCTCTTCGGGCTGCAATTGCAGATCCGGTGGTATGGGTTCTTCTACGTACTCAGCTTCATTCTGGGTTACCTGCTATATCGCTATAACCTGAAGAAACGTGACATCAATCTGGGAAGAGAGCTCTATGAATCTGCCCTCTTCACCATCATGCTGGGTGTGATCATTGGCGGCAGATTGGGCTATGTGCTCTTTTATAATCTGCCCTACTATCTGCAGTATCCTCAGTATATCCTGGCGGTATGGGAAGGCGGCATGTCTTTCCACGGCGGTGCTTTGGGTGTGATCATTGCCGGGCTTATCTTCTGCAAAAGAAACAAGCAAAGCTTTTATGCCCTGGCAGATCCCGCTGTTCCACTGGTGGCAATGGGCTTGGGTTGGGGACGTCTGGGTAACTTCATCAATGGTGAACTCTATGGCAAGGTTACCACTATACCCTGGGGCATGATCTTCCCCACCGGAGGATCCAGTCCGCGCCATCCATCTCAGCTTTATGAGCTCATTCTGGAAGGTATAATCCTGGCTGGACTTTGCCAGTATCTTTTAGGGAAAATCAAGCAGGAAGGCTTGGTCTTCTGGACCTTTATCGGTGGCTACGGTTTTTTCCGCTTTCTGGTGGAATTTGTCCGGGAGCCCGACGCCCTGGAATTCTATGAGAACTATGGTATGATCCTGGGCTTTATGTCCATCGGGCAGGTTCTTTCTCTGAGTATGGTAATAGCTGCAGCCGTAGGATTTTACCTGATCCTGAAGAAGCAGAAGGAAGGAGTGGAAAAGTGAAAAAGCTGCTACTGCTTCTGGTGATACTTGCCATTCTGAGCCTGAGTGCCTGCAGCCGCAACCGTCTTTCTGCAGATGCTAGCCGGCTTCGTGAAGAACTGGCGCGCTGGGAAAGCTTCCGCAGTGAAGGCATCGTTCGTGCCAACTATATGGGCTTGGAACTCCGCAAATACTACCTGGCTCAGAAGAATGGCAATCAGATGCGTCTGGACGTCCTGGACGGCGGCATCCTGGGTGCCGGAGCAGCTCCGCTGGTCAGCGTGTATGTGGGTGAGTACTTTGCTCTGGAATCTCCCATGATGCCTCAGCTTGAACTGCTTGCTACCAGTGGTATGCTTCCCGATAATCCCGGAGATATGCTGGGCTCGCTGGACTCTCTTATTACTCTATACGAGGATGAGATCATCCGCAATAAAGTGGTGGTGCACGACTCTGTGCAGGTGAGCTTCAGTCCCCGTTTACAGGTGCAGGAAGTCAAAGACTTACGTTCTGCCATGCAGATGAGCATTAGTTATGATAGTTCCGGTGAACCGGATCAGATTGATCTCCGGCTGGACCGGGGTATTGCCCTTAGCTTGCTGGTGGATAGGATGAGCTACGGACCTCAGGTCTTTGAGCCTCTACCCCGTCCCAATCCCACCAATATGGATTTATTACGTCTCTTCCAGCAGCAATTGGAAGAGCTCAGCCAATAACCCTTAAACTCATAACCGGCGCCTTGGTGCCGGTTAATTTTATAGGAAAGAAATGATTAAGCGCTACAGCCTCCCCGAAATGGAGCGTATCTGGACGCCCGAATACCGCTATGAATGCTGGCTGGATGTCGAGCTGGCAGCTTGCAAAGCCATGCACGAACTGGGTATGATCCCCACAGATGACTACCAGAACATCGTTGATAAAGCAGATTTCAATGCCGAGCGCATCGACGAGATAGAAGCCGTCACCCGGCACGATGTAATCGCTTTCCTCACCAATGTGGCAGAATACGTTGGCCCCTCCTCCCGCTATATCCATTACGGCATGACCTCCAGCGACGTGCTGGATACTGCCACCAGTTTGCAGCTGAAGCAAGCCGGCGAACTGATTCTCACAGAGCTCTACAAGCTTTCCGAGACCCTCAAGCTCAAAGCCAAAGAGTACAAACACACCATCTGCATGGGACGCAGCCACGGAATTCACGCCGAGCCTACTTCTTTCGGACTGAAGTTTGCCCTCTGGTTCGATGAAGCCCAGCGCGATATCGCCCGGCTCAAGGATGCCATCGCTACAGTCAGTATCTGCCAGCTTTCCGGAGCCGTGGGAAACTATGCCCATCTCTCCCCCGAAGTGGAAGAGATCGCTTCCCGCCATCTTGATCTGCAGCCGGTGAACGTCTCCACCCAGGTGATCCAGCGTGACCGCATCGCCTATTTCCTCTCCGTACTGGCGCTAATCGGCAGTCTTTTGGAAAAGATAGCTCTGGAGATACGTCACCTGCAGCGCACGGAAGTGCTGGAAGCGGAAGAGAACTTTGGCAAAGGGCAAAAAGGCAGCTCCGCCATGCCACACAAGCGTAACCCCATCGTGAGCGAGCAGCTTTGCGGTCTGGCTCGGCTCCTGCGCTCCAATGCTCACGCTGCCATGGAAAACAATGCCCTCTGGCACGAGCGCGATATCAGCCACTCCTCTGTGGAACGCATCATTCTGCCCGATAGCTGCATCCTATTGCATTATATGCTGGATAAGACCGTGAACCTGATCTCAAACCTTCTGGTCTATCCCGATAACATGAAAAATAACCTGGAACGCACCAACGGCCTCGCCTTTTCTCAGGCGGTGCTTTTGCATCTTGCCAATCATGGTCTCAGCCGCGAGGAAGCCTACTCTCTCGTGCAGGGCTGCGCCATGCAATGCTGGAAAAGCGGAGAAAGCTTCCTGACTCTGCTTCAAAACGAGCCTCGGATCACAGCCGTGATCAGCGCTCAGGAACTCGCCGGCATCTTTGATTATGATCGCTATCTGGATAAAGTGGATTATATTCTCAGGAGATGCCATATCATCTAAGCAAAAGATTTAGGAGTACTTATGAAAGTCATAATGATTACTGCCCTTGTCCTGATGCTAGGGTTTCCCCTGCTGCTTTCCGCTCAGAATGCGGATCGCATCTTGGGCACCTGGTACAATGGTGAACGCAGCAGCAAGATCGAGATTGTGAAAACCACCAGCGGGGCCTATCAAGGCAGAATTGTCTGGCTGGCAGAACCCAATGATGAAGCCGGCAACCCCAAAGTGGACGTTCGTAACCCCAATCGCGAACACCGCAGCCGTCCCCTGATGCGCCTCGTGATCCTCACCGGACTGCAATTCAAGGAAGGTAACCGCTTCGACAGCGGCCGTATTTACGATCCCAAGAGCGGCAATACCTATTCCTGCAAAGCAGAACTTCGCAACAACAACACCCTCGCCCTCAGAGGCTTCATGGGCGTTTCCCTGATTGGCAGAACCGACGTCTGGACCAGGGCTCAATAGCTTATGCACGAAAGTGAATATCTGGTCGATCCCGTTCGGCATCTGCAAAAACTGAAAAAGCAGCAATATAAGCAGGAACTCTTCCCCATCCTCACCGTGGTGCTGGGGATTCTGCTGCAGTTCTGGCTACGCAATGTCTCTTTCATGTTTTACCCCCTGCTGGCAATCACTCTGGCGGGGGTAGCCTGGTATCTTTGGGTGATGGCCAATCACCGCACTCAAAACAAGATCAGCAGGCCAGAGCCGGATGAGGTCGTGAGCCCCATCGAGGGGAAAGTGAACTTCATTCGCGGCAACCAGGATACCGTCCTGGTCAACATCAAAAAGAGCTGGCTGGACGTCGTGGAACTCCGCTGTCCCCACGAGGAATGTATCTGGGAAGAAGAACAGATCAAGCTCCAGACTCCCCGGGGTAAGATCAGCTTCCGTTTTAATTCTGAGAAAATGACTTGGCTGGAAAAGGGTAACTGGGAAAGCGGCAGTATGATCGGCATGATGACCGGTCCCGGCTCCTGCACCATCACCTTCCCCGCCGATTCAGA
>JAZHDE010000102.1:0-5478 GCA_036584515.1 Candidatus Cloacimonadota bacterium
GGTGGGGTGGGAAGGCAGGAATCCATATTATAATGTGTCCTCTGTGGTAAAAAAAGCCTTAACTCCTTGTAAAAGGTTTTATGGCGGATCGGAGTCCGCCACTACACTCTCTGTGGAATCCTCTTTTACTCTTTTCCTCTGTGGTTTAGAAAATCCGTGTACATCCGTTCTATCTGTGTCATCCGTGTTCTATTCGGTAGTTTGCCCAGGTTGCGGCAGCAGCGCAGCTCTGGTCACTCCTAACTTCTAACCCCTAACTTCTAACTCATCGCCCCCTTTTGTATTGACATAAAAAGCGGGTCTTATAGTGTTGCACTGAAAAATAACTAAAAAAAGGGAGACGCTATGAAAACCAGTCATGGTGGACGCAATTGGCAGCCGACACTCACTCTGGCCAAGCTCTTTGAAGAGCAAAACCAGTTTTTTGATGCTCTTGCAGCCTATGAACTGATCAGCCAGCACGATAATTCCCAGGCTATCCGGGAAAAGATCGAAGCGCTGCAGTTGCACATCCTTAGTGATCCCAACAATTCCTACGATCCCAGGATCGAAAAGCTCTTTACTCCGGAGGAGCTGGCTTACCTTAAGATACTGAACCATCAAGGTTTTGATAATATGTCCCGCGCTGTGGAAAAGCTGAGTGAAGGCGTTTCCGGCAACGATCTCTATCTCGAGCTGGATGATCTGGATTTGCTCGATCCCGAGGGTGGAGACGAGATTCAGGATATCCTCAATGAGATCGAGCAAAATGCCCAGCAGACCTTCATTGAAGACCTCCCGGAGATCGAGGGATACACCCTGAAAGATCTCATGACCGCACTTTTGGGACGCTATGATAAAGACCAGGCGCTCAGCGAGATCAAGCTCTCGGATTTTCTATCTCTCTTCTTGGATCTGCAAAATCTGAAACGTTAAGGACAATGAATAAGCGCAAGATCGTTCACGAATATAACCGCATCTGCGAGCGTTGCCTGCGTAAATGCAAACAGCGCAAAGAGGTGCATTTGCTCAGTTGTCCCCGCTACAATCCCAGACCCATTCAGATGGAGATCAAGTTCGTCTTTCCCAAGACGCCCAAAAAGAGCAAGACCGAGTAGGACCTGCTGATGCGCATCATCACAGGTAAATACAAAGGACAGAAGATTCTGGGAGTCCCCGGGATCAGCACCCGTCCCACCACCGCTTTCAACCGCGAGACGATCTTTTCCATGTATCCTCATTACGAGGGCTTCAGAGTGCTGGATCTCTTTGCCGGCACCGGGGCTTTTGGGCTGGAATGCCTTTCCCGTGGAGCGCAGTGGGTGGACTTTGTGGAATTTGCCACGCCCGCCATTGCCACACTTTTGGAAAACATCCAGAAGATGAAGTGCGGCGCGGATTGCCACGTGCATCGCCGCAGAGTGGAAGCCTATCTCAAGCTGCAGCACGAGCCCTATGATCTGATCTTTCTGGATCCGCCTTACAACAAAGGGCTGGTGGGTAAATGCCTGGAGCTGATCTTCTCCGGCAATCTGCTCCAAACCGATGGCATCATAATCGCAGAGCACTCCCCCCGGGAAGCTATCCCACCGGAGTATCTGAGCCACCAAACTGATCATAAACAGGGTAAAACCACCTGCTTTACAATATTTGAAAAAAGCATAGAGGAGTAAAAATGCTGAAGCTAAATCTCCATCCCAAGACTGTGGAGCGGGCCCGAGAAGCCGCTACCCAGATCTGTAGAAGCTTCGATTGGCTCTTTAACGATTACAGCTCACTGGCCATAGAACGCACAGTTCTGCGCCTGATGGGCATAGACGGTGCCACGGAAGATGGCAAACCCCTGCCCAATCTGATCGTGGATAAGCTCCGGGAAGATAAGCTGATAGAACGCGGAGCCGCCTATTGGGTTGCCAATGCCATGGTTAGTACCGGCAAGAGCGCTCAGGAAGTGGCGGAGCTCATCGCCGCAGGCGAGCTGGATCCAGGGCAAATCCCGGCGCAATCATCCGATAAAGTCTTCCAGATCCTTAGCCTGGTCTCGGATCAGACTCTGGCGCATATCAAGGCGCAGAGGAACCACCGTGCCTCTCAGTTTGCCAAGTTCGGTCCTCGCCGCAAGCCTGCCATCTATGTGATTGTGGCCACCGGGAATATCTATGAGGACGTCAAACAAGCCCGGGCGGCTGCCATTGAGGGTGCGGATATCATCGCCGTGATCCGTTCCACTGCTCAGAGTCTGCTGGATTATGTGCCCTATGGCGCCACAACGGTTGGCTTTGGCGGCACTTATGCCACGCAGGAGAATTTCCGTATTATGCGGGCTGCTTTGGATGAAGTCTCCGAGCAGGAAAAACGCTATATCAGCCTCACCAATTATGCCAGCGGACTCTGCATGCCGGAGATCGCTGCCATGGGTGCACTGGAGCGGCTGGATCTGATGCTCAACGATGCCATGTATGGCATTCTTTTCAGGGATATCAACCCCAAGCGCACGCTTCTGGATCAGTATTTCTCCCGCATGATCAATGCCTATGCCGGGATCGAGATTCAGACCGGGGAAGATAACTATCTCACCACCAGCGATGCCATCGAAAAGGCTTACACGGTAACCGCTTCACAGCTTTTGAACGAGCAATTTGCTCTGCTCTCCGGGGTGAAACCCGAAAAGATGGGGCTGGGGCATGCCTATGAGATCAATCCCGAGATCGAGAATAGCTTTAGCTACGAGCTGGCGCATGCTCTGCTCACCCGCACTCTCTTCCCGGATGCGCCCATCAAATACATGCCGCCCACCAAGTTTGCCAGCGGTAATATCTTCAAGACTCATCTGATGGATGCGATGTTCAATTTTATTGGCCAGCTCACCGGACAGGGTGTGCAGCTTCTGGGCATGATGACCGAAGCGATCCACACTCCGCACATTGCCGATCGCTCTCTGGCCATCGAGAATGCCATGTATCTCTTTAATGCCGTGAAGAACCTGGGCGACGAGCTTTGCCTGGCTGAAGACAGCTTCATCAATGCCCGTGCCAATGCAGTCTTGCAAGAAGCTGCAGAATTCCTCGAGAGAGTGGAGCGGGAAGGACTCTTTGCCGCCATGGCCAAGGGTGAATTTGCCGATATCAAGCGTCCGGAGAACGGCGGAAAGGGCTTGGATGGCGTCTTCCGCAAATCCCCGGATTATTACAACCCCTTCCTCGATAAGATGAAGGCGGAGCTGGAGTTATCATGAAAAAAGAACTGATCCGTCCCTATGGGGATACACATAACGACGGCAGAATGCAGCTTTCCTTTAGTCTGCCGGTCTCTGCCGATGAATATGGCAAGGAAGCCGCCCGCTTGCTGCTGAAGCAGATGGGCTTTGATGATATCGAAGTCTGCGGAGTGCGGGATCTGAACGAAGGTTTTGCTCAGTTCATCGTCTATGCCACATCCCCTGCTGCGGTTGATCCCAAGCAGATCAAGGTGAAGATCGTGGAAACCGAAGTGATGGATATGGACTCCACAGATGAGTATATCTCCGAGCATATTGGCAGAGAGATCACCGTGGTGGGTGCCTGTATCGAAAGCGACGCTCATACCGTGGGAATCGATGCCATCATGAATATGAAGGGTTACAACCACCGTTACGGCCTGGAACGCTATCAATACATCAATGCCATCAATCTGGGTGCGCAGGTGCCTTCTGAAGAACTTCTGCGCCGGGCCCGGGAAGAAAAAGCCGATGCCGTATTGGTCTCACAAGTGGTGACGCAGAAGAATATCCACATCAAGAATCTCACCAAGCTGATAGAACTGGCGGAAGCCGAAGGTCTGCGCAGCAGCATGCTCTTTATCTGCGGAGGTCCCAGAATCTCTCATGAACTGGCCATCGAGCTGGGTTATGACGCTGGTTTTGGCACCGGAAGCTATTCCACAGACGTTGCCAGCTTCATTGCCATAACCATGGCAGAACGGAAAGCCAAGCGTTGAGCCTCGTTCTCACCATCCTGGCCTTTGGCATCATGATCACGATCCACGAGCTGGGTCACTTCCTGGTTGCCAGAGCCTTTGGAGTGCAGATCGAGACCTTCTCGCTGGGTTTTGGCAAGCCTATCTTCAATATCGAGCGCGGTGGCACAAACTACCGCCTCAGTTGGCTGCCTCTGGGTGGTTATGTGAAGATGAAGGAAGAGAACCCGGATGAGGAAGCCAGCGGGCAGCAGGATAGCTTTAAAAGCAAGACCTGGTGGCAGCGGGCTCTGATCGCTTTTGCCGGTCCCTTTGCCAATCTGATCCTGGCTATTCTGATTTTTATCGTGTCCTTCCTCTTGCCTCAGCGCTTGGAAGACAGCCGTCCCGTGATCTCCCAGGTTGAAGGCATCTGGGCCAGTAAGCTTTTGCCCGGAGATTCCCTGGCGCTGGTCAACGGCAAGGCTGTGAGAGGATTTGGCGAAGCTATGTATCTCTTGAACCCGGTGAGAGAAAACGATCTGCGGATCGTGCGGCAAGACAAGCTCTATTCCCTCAAAGTCCCGGGAGCGGAAAAGGATTCTCTGATCTCCAGCCTGCAGCCTGTGGCTGAGGCGATCGTGGGAGATGTGAGCCCCGGTTATCCGGCCTGGAGAGCCGGACTGAGAGGCGGAGACCGCATCACAAGCGTGGATAGCGTGCAAGTGACCGATTGGTATCAGATGCGGGAGCTGATCATTGGCAGCAAAAATCCCTCCGTGCTGCTGCAGATCAGCCGGGGAGACAGCCTGCTCTCACGCCGGATCAATCTGGAAGCCAATATCCTGGACAACCAGAACACCCGCATGATCGGCATCACGCAGTATCAGCCAGTGCGCTACACCCATCACTACCCGGTTGATGTGGCGATCGGCAATGGCTTTGTCACTAGCTACAACATGATTCTGATGAACTACTACGGGCTCTACCGTCTCTTCCAGAAGCCGGAATCGATCAAGAGCAATCTGGGCGGTCCGGTGATGATGGTCTCGATGTCTCAAAGTGTGGGAGCCAAGGGCTTTGGTTCTCTCTTGCTTTTCTTTGGCGGGATCAGCCTGATTTTGATGATTATGAACCTGCTGCCCATCCCTATTCTGGATGGCGGACAGATCATGTTTTGCCTGATCGAAGGCATCTTCCGCCGGCCACTGCCGCTGAGGGTGCAGGAGATAGCTCAGAGGATAGGTTTCAGCCTTCTGATCATGCTGATGGCCTTTGCTTTTTACTCCGATATTCAGAAGCTGGTGCTCAGGCTGATCAGCAGCTAAGTTACTTACAACAATAAGGATATATGTTTAGTTACAAATTGGAAGCTCAAAGCGGCAAAGCCCGCGCCGGCAGGATTCAAACCCCCCATGGCGAGATCCTCACCCCGGTCTTTATGCCGGTGGGAACGGTCGGCTCCGTCAAAGCCATGTCGCCCCATGAACTGGAGATAGTGCAGGCTCAGATCATTCTGGGTGGATTGCGCCTTGGACTTCACGTACGCCTCGCAATCCTTTCTCA
>JAZHDE010000103.1:0-5515 GCA_036584515.1 Candidatus Cloacimonadota bacterium
TCCTGGGCTATATTCAACGCCCTCCGGGCTGATAAAAGTGTTTTCACACAGTCTCGCATTGGTTAAGCTACCCAGCAAAGCCAGTAAAAACGCACCGTCATGCCAGCGACCGGGGTCCTCGCCAAACCGCTTGCGGTTTGGTGGGGTGGGAAGGCTGGCATGACGGCAACTTCGAGCCTGAGTAATCTTTTATGCAACCTGTTTATGTTTTAGCCATTTTCATACAGCCCCGATCGGGAACGACGATACGCAGAGCTGGGAGAAACAACCTAATACGCACCATGTTTTACGAATTGTGCAACGATCTTTAAGTGCAGGTGAGCTGAATTCTGATACCATACTTCTTCCTCATTCCTGGCGGAGTCTTCGCCGTGTCTTCGCCCAGTCTTCCCGAGCACTTTGCTCCGGAAGAGTCCTGCAAGACTCGGCGAAGACTCCGGGAGACATGGGGGAGTGACGAGTGACGAAGCGACATCTTGTCGCTTTTGGAAAGTGACGAGTGACGAGAGTGGAAGCGACATCTTGTCGCTTTTGGAAAGTAACCAGTGACGAGAGTGGAAGCGACATCTTGTCGCTTTTGGAGTGACGAGTGACGAGAGTGGAAGCGACATCTTGTCGCTTTTGGAAAGTGACGAGTGACGAGTCCGGTAAGCGCATAGCTGGGAGGCTGCGGCTGCGCCTCTACTCACCATTAACTTTTCACTATTAACTGGTAGGGGCAGACCCGCGTGTCGGCCCGCCAGCTCCGGAGGAGCGATATTCCATAGCCCGGGGTGAAGCGACCGGAACAGAAAACCGCTTGCGGTTTTTTGGGGTGGAGGAGCGGAACCCCGGGTCAAGCCCCAGATGGATAATATTATATGGTTTAATCCCTCACCCCCCTGTCCTGAAAACCGGGGTTTTCAGGACAGGGGGGTGAGGGATATTTGTTTTAATGATAAACGTATGTTTCCAGATCGACGGGCTGCCGCCCATCGCTTACAGATGAGCGCCCCTTCAGGGCTTTGCTCTGGTGGGCTTATTCCCATGGTCGACCAAAATGATCCTCTGCTGTTCTCCGTCATTCCTGCGAAGGAGCCTGTGTGAAAAGGAGCGGAATATCCCGAGGTAGCCAGGAAGTCCGGAACGAAGTGGAGGACGCTGAATATAAGTGTTTTCGTACAGGTGAGCTGAATTCTGATTCCATACTTCTTCCTAATTCCTCCCGGAGTCTTCGCCGAGTCTTCGCCCAGTCTTCCCGAGCACTTTGCTCCGGAAGAGTCCTGCAAGACTCGGCGAAGACTCCGGGAGACATGGGGGAGTGACGAGTGACAAGTGACCAGTCCGGTAAGTCTGAGCGGAATCCTTGCCACTGCTACTGCCGCAGCAGACTTCAATGTTGGAAAGATGCCCTATGGCACTAGAAGCTTCCCCGGAAACGTTCGCAACTTGCGCATCTGGGTGGGTGAAGCCCGTTCTGCCGCTCAGATAGCCTCAGATTACTCCAGCACACCGCTGGCTGGCTCAGGCTCCGATGATTCGGATTTCTCCTGGCCGCTGAATGAAACCGCAGTCGGAGCAGTTACAAATGGCAAAGGTGGCGTTGGTCTGACGATGACAAACGTCTCGGAGACTGACTTCGTGGCATGTTGCACAAACAACCGTGCTTCCGGGCATGCCATGACATACCGTCCCACCAGGATTGATCTTGGATCGGCAGATTCCGAATCCGTGATCTTGGTGCAGGCCAAAGACTATAGCGGGACTGCTCTACGGCTTAGAGTATTACCTCCTCTTGATACAAATGGCAACGTCTTGGCCGGCTCTGCCTTACAAGCCTGGAATCACGTGAGTAAAGCCTGGATCGGCTCCGGAACCATCAATTCAGGAGTGCCGATTGATAATACTCTGGGTAATCCAGCTACCGGAACATACTTCTGGATACCGATACGCCGCAACACCAGCAGTGTCGGAACCGGAAGGTATGTGGATGACGACTCAGAGACAGTCTATGACGGCACTGATACCGATGCCGGAACCAGAACCTATTACAACTCCATCATGCCACTACCGGGCATTACTGCCATGACCAATCCCTGGACTATCTCCGGCAACCTCATCGGTACAGCCACTTATCCCACCACTCGGAAGTATGTGATCCTAGGTTATGATCAAACCACAGCCGGAACCTTGATTGCGGCCTGCTCGACTCCAGTTACTGCCAGCAAGGATGGAAAAGGTACGGTTACCTTTAACCTCAATACGGATCTAACCCTCAAGCGGATTGAGGTGAGAACCCAAGATGATGTTCTTGTTACCCAATACCTCAAACCTGAGGGCTGGAGCACCACTGCAACCCTCGAACCCCAAACCCTTCCAATAGTGCTGAGCGGCTTTCTGGTTACAGCACAGGGGGATCAGGCCAGAATCCAATGGAACACAGCCTCCGAGACCAACATGCAAGGTTTTCGAATCTATCGACATAACTTGGAGGATCTCAGCAGTGCCAGCATCATCTCGCCCCTGATCGAAGCCTCAAACACCACTCTTACACAGAGCTATGTGTTCCTAGACGTAGAAGTTCCCTGTGCCGGGCTTTGGTACTACTGGTTGGAAGCCTTGGAGATGGATGGCAATAGCCAGTTCTACGGGCCTGTGGTGGTCCTGCTGGAGGAGCCAGATAATCCTGCTCCACCCAGCCTGATAATCCCCGGAATTAATAGCATTTACCCCAATCCCTTCGGCTCCAGCACTCAGATCAGATATGGCTTGATAGATCCCGGTGACACTGAGCTGAGAATCTTCAACCTGCGCGGTCAAGTGATTAAGACCTGGTCTTATCCAAATCAAGCCCGGGGAACCTACAACGTTTATTGGGATAACTTGGGAACAGATCTGCCCAATGGGGTCTATATCCTTCAGTTCTTGTCCGGTAAACGCAGTGAAACTCGCAGGATTACACTTTTGAAGTAAACCGGCTCTCTCTTCCCTCTTGTGTCTTTGGATGATCTCGGTCTTTCCAGAGCTCTAGGATCGTTTTGCTTCAGCTTTTTATTGACAGAAAGCTAGCTTGCAAAGACTTTGATAGAAAGAAAACAATCATATAAGAGGTTTGCAATGTCAAAACGCTTCTATCAGGAGATCCAGACTCAACTGGATTCCATCAAAGCTGCCGGAACTTACAAGACAGAGCGCATTCTGGCCTCTGCTCAGGGTGCCGAGATCACCTTGGCAGATGGCTCCAAAGTGCTGAACTTTTGTGCCAACAACTACCTTGGTCTGGGAAACAACCCAGAGGTCATCAAGGCTGCTCAAACCGCTATGGAAGACTGGGGCTACGGCCTGGCCTCCGTGCGTTTTATCTGTGGAACTCAGCAGCTTCATAAGACGCTGGAACAGAAGGTATCTGAGTTTCTGGGAACTGAGGATACCATCCTCTATTCCTCTTGTTTTGATGCCAATGGCGGCATCTTTGAGCCCATCCTGGGTGAAGACTCTGCCATCATCTCCGATGCTCTGAATCACGCCTCCATCATCGACGGCGTGCGTCTCTGCAAAGCTCAGCGCTACCGCTATACCCATTCCAATATGCAAGAACTGGAAGAGGCTCTGAAAGAGTCCTCCCAGGCCAAATTCCGCCTGATCGTTACAGATGGAGTGTTCAGCATGGATGGAGACATCGCCAAGCTGGGTGAAATCTGCGATTTGGCAGATAAATATGATGCCCTGGTGATGGTGGACGATTCCCACGCCACCGGATACATCGGAGAAACCGGCCGTGGCACCAGCGAACACTGCGGGGTGCAAGGCAGAGTGGATATCATCAGCACCACCTTTGGCAAAGCTCTGGGTGGAGCCTCCGGCGGTTGCCTTTCCGGACGCCGTGAGATCATCGATTTCATGCGCCAACGTTCCCGTCCCTATCTCTTTTCCAATACCATCGCTCCCCCTGTGGCTGCTGGTGTGATTAAAGTTCTGGAGCTGCTCACAGCTTCCACCAGCCTGCGCAATCAGGTAGTGGCAAATGCGAAGTACTTCCGCAAAGCTATGGAAGAAGCCGGCTTTGACATCGTTCCCGGCAACACAGCCATCGTTCCCGTGATGATTTACGACGAGCCCTTGGCAGTGAAAATGGCGGATCGTCTCTTGCAGGAAGGCATCTACGTGATCGGTTTCACCTATCCCGTAGTAGCTCTGGGCAAGGCCAGAATCCGCGTCCAACTCTCCGCTGCTCACTCCCTCTATCACCTCGATAAGGCAGTGGCATCCTTTGTGAAAGCCGGAAAGGAACTGGGACTACTTAAGTAAGATACGAACTATGAAGAGCGGGACAGTCTATCTGGTTCCCACGCCCATCGGTAATTTGGGCGATATGACCTACAGAGCCGTGGAAGTTCTGAAGTCGGTCGCCCTGATTGCCGCTGAGGATACCCGCTCGGCACGACGTTTGTTACAGCATTTTGAGATAGCTGTTCCCCGGCTGATCAGCTATCATAAATTCAGCGAAAAACAGCGGATCCCGGAGCTTTTGGAGATCCTGAAGACTGGTGGTGACATCGCCATTATCTCCGATGCTGGCAGCCCGGGAATCTCCGATCCCTCCCAATTCATCGTGGATGCAGCTCTGGAAGCAGAACTTGAGGTGATTGCCCTGCCGGGTGCCACAGCCTTTGTTCCGGCTCTGACTGCTTCGGGGCTTCCCTGCCGCAGCTTCTGTTTCATCGGTTTTTTGCCCACTCAAGCCAAAGAAAAACGGCTGCTTTTGCAAAGGCTCTCCACCTACCCCGAAACTCTGATCTTCTACGAAGCGCCCCATCGACTCCAAAAGATGCTCACTGAACTCTATAAAACCTTGGGAAACAGACGTGTAGTTCTGGCACGTGAACTCAGCAAAATCTACGAGGAATACACCAGAGGCGATCTGGAAAGCCTGCTAAGTAGCTGGGACGTCACCGAAAAGGGTGAATTTGTGGTGCTGCTTGAAGGTGCCCAAGCCCCGGAACTCGATCCGGAGGAGCTGCGCCAACTGGTGCTCTCCCTGCTCAAAGCCGGGAAGAAAGCTTCCGAGATTCAGGCGGAACTGAGCGGCCAATACCCTCGCAACCAAATCTATCAGTGCCTCTTGAGCTTCAAGAAGAGGAAGGCATGAAGGCTCCCTATCTGCTCTTCGATTTTGACGGCACCATTGCCAATTCCATCGATCTGCTCTATCAGATCATGAATCAGTTCGCTCCGGATTATGGCATTGAACACATCAGTGAAGAGGACTTCATGGTAATCCGCAACATGAGCGCAGCCTCCATCATTCGCCTGGCGGGAGTTCCGCTCTACAAGATCCCTTTCATCATCGGAAGGGTACTCCGGGTTTACAAGAAAAGGGTGCACGAGTTGGAACCCTACCCGGGAATTCACTCCATGCTGCAAAACCTACGGGCTGATGGCATCGGTCTGGCACTTCTCAGTTCCAATTCCCGGCAAAACGTGGTGAAGTTCCTGGATCGCCACAGGCTGCATTATTTTGATTGGATAGAAGGTA
>JAZHDE010000104.1:0-5508 GCA_036584515.1 Candidatus Cloacimonadota bacterium
TTGTGGGCCTCAATGGCACCAGTGTGATCTCGCATGGCAGATCCAATTCCAAAGCCATGATGAATGCTATACGCTTTGCTGCCAGAATATCCAAGAGTGGATTTGTCGGGCATGCCAAGCAGTATTTCGGGAGTTTGTAATGTTATACCATGCAAAAATCTCATCCTTTGGCAGTTATGCCCCCAAGAAGATAGTCAATAACTTCGATCTGGAAAAGATAGTTGAAACCACGGACGAATGGATCCGCTCCCGCACCGGGATGTTTGAACGGCATTATTGCAGTGAAGATGAAGCTGCCAGTGATCTGGCCGTCAAAGCTGCCACCAATGCCATTGAAGCCTCACACGTTAGTTACCGGGATATCGATCTGATCATCTGTGCCACCATCAGTGGCGATCATGCCTTCCCTTCCACTGCCTGCGTGGTGCAGCATAAGCTGGGGCTCAAAGGCTTTCCCGCTTTTGACGTCTCTGCAGGGTGCACAGGCTTTGTGTATGCCTTGGAGACCGCCAGACAGTTTGTGGAAAGCGGAAGCCGTCAGAACGTGTTGGTTATGGGCGTGGATGTGCTCACCAAGATCACCAATTGGCAGGATCGCAATACTTGCGTGCTCTTTGGTGATGGCTCCGGCGCAGCAGTTGTTTCCCGAGCCACCAGCAGCGATATATCCCGCATCATAGACGTCGTGATCAGTGCCGATGGCAGCCAGGGAGATCTCCTGATTCAGCAAGCCGGTGGTTCCCGGATGCCTGCCTCACATGAAACGGTGGATAAAAACCTGCATACCGTCTATATGGAAGGCAACAAGATTTATAAGAATGCCATTAAAAGCATGTTTGCTTCCAGTGAGGAGCTCTTAAGACGCAATCATCTCACTGCGGCGGACGTGGACTGGGTGATTCCTCATCAGGCCAACCTGCGAATTATTGAAGGTCTGGCAGATAAGATGAAGGTGCCGATGTCCAAGGTGATCGTCAACATTGAGAAATATGGCAATACCTCCAGTGCCACCATTCCTTTGGCTGTAGATGAGGCCATCAGGAACAAAAAGATACGTCGCGGGGATATCATGCTGCTCACCTCTTTTGGAGCAGGGCTCACCTGGGGCAGCATTCTGGTGCGCTACTAGTTATACTCATCAAGTGATAAGGTAAAGAGATATGAAGACTGCTTTTGTTTTTCCCGGACAGGGAGCTCAATACATCGGTATGGCTTCGGACTTTGTGGCTGCAAGGCCTGAGTTCAAGGAAGTTTTAGCTGCTTTTGACCTGGAGCATGGAACCGACCTGGCCTCGATTATTGCCAATGGTCCGGAAGAAGCCCTCAAAGAGACCCGTTTCACCCAGCCCGCCATCCTCTTTCACAGTATCTGCGCTCTGAACTACTTCCAAGAGAAGTGTTCCGTGGTGCCGGACTTCGTGGCAGGACACTCTCTGGGAGAATTCACCGCTCTGGTGGCCTCCGGAGTGCTGAGCTGGCAGGATGCCATGCACATCGTCCACAAGCGGGGAGAATTCATGATCAAAGCCGTGGGCGACTCTCCTTTTGCCATGGCCGCCATCATTGGCTTGGATTCTCAGAGCGTGAAGGACGTCTGCCAGGAAGCTGAAACTGCCGGCTTGGTGAGAGCGGTGAATTTCAATACTCCCATCCAAACTGTGATCTCTGGCTCGCAAGCAGGAGTGCAGGCTGCCATGGAACTGGCCAAGGCCAAAGGCGCCAAACGTGCTCTTCCCTTGGTAGTGGGTGGTCCTTTTCATACACCTATGATAGATTCCGCCAGTGCCTGGCTCAGTGAAGAGATGCAGAAGCTGCAGTTTAATCCGGGGACTATTCCAGTGGTCTCCAATCTGGACGCTCTACCCTCTGCCGATCCTGATCAGATCAGAGAGAAGCTGGGTAAACAGATCATCTCTCCGGTGCTCTGGGTGGATACCATTCAGTACATGAAATCCCAGGGCGTAACCCGCTTTGTGGAGTTTGGTCCGCAGAAAGTACTCTGTGGGATGATAAAGAATATTGACAAAGATTTGGAGTGTATTAATCTTGACAAAGCTGAGGAACTGGATGCGGTTCTTGAGTTTATCTCCAAGTAATGAATGATTCAGGAATGACTTATGTATAAATTTGAAGACTATTCAGTGTTGATTACCGGCAGTGCCCGTGGTATTGGCTATGCTCTTGCCGAGCGCTTTGCCTCTAGCGGTGCTACTGTGCTGATTCTAGATCTCTCGCCTGAGGCAGTGGAGACAGCCGTCAACAAGCTCCGGGAAGCAGGGCACAAAGCCTTTGGCTACATCGGGAATGTGACGGACAGTGCTGCCATGGACGCGCTTTTTGCCACTATCGTAAAAGAGCATGGCAAGCTGGATTGTTTGATCAACAACGCCGGAGTCACCCGGGACAACCTCATGCTCCGCATGAAGGAAGAAGAGTGGCAACTGGTGCTGGATATCAATCTCAAGGGCAGCTTCATCTGCACTCAGAAAGCTTTTAAACACATGATGAAGCAGCGTAAAGGCTCCATCATCAATATCTCCAGCGTGATCGGCATCATGGGTAATGCCGGCCAAGCTAACTATGCAGCTTCCAAGGGAGGCTTGATCGCCTTTACCAAAAGCTGTGCCAAGGAATTTGCCAGCCGCAACGTCCGCGTCAATGCCGTGGCTCCCGGTTTTATCGAGACTGAGATGACTGCCACTCTGCCGGATGATGTCCGTGCCGAATATGCCAAAGTGATCCCTTTGAATAAGATGGGCAGTTCAGACGACGTCGCCCGCCTCTGTATTTTCCTCGCCAGCGAGGATAGTAGCTATATCACCGGCCAGACCATCGCTGTCGATGGTGGCCTCACAATGCACTAAAACACAAACGGAATAAACCGTTACAATAACCATAAATACCACTTCAATAACATAGGAGGAATAATGGATATTGAAGCCAAAGTCAAACAGATCGTCATGGACAAACTCGGGGTTGAAGAATCCCAGATCGTCCCCGAAGCAAGCTTCATTGAAGACCTTCGCGCCGATTCCTTGGACACGGTCGAGCTCGTGATGGCTTTCGAGGATGAGTTTAATCTCTCCATCCCCGATGAAGATCAAGAGCGCCTTCGCACCGTCGGTGCCGCGATCGACTATCTCACAGAGAAACTCGCTTAATAACTAAGCAAACCGAATCAATCCTGATAGCTATTCAGGTATCAGGATTGGTTCATTTTTGACCATTGCATAAGTTAACAGGTTAGCAAGTTCATTTCCCCAGGGGACCAGGTTTTTTAACCTATTAACTTATGAGCCACTAAGCCAAACTAAAGAGGTTTTGATGACAAAGAAAAGAGTCGTAATCACAGGTATGGGAGCCATCACACCGGTCGGAAACAATGTTCAGGAGACCTGGGCAGCTCTTCTTTCCGGCAAAAGCGGAATCGGATTGATCAGCCGCTTCGACGCCTCCACCTTACCTACGCATATTGCGGGAGAAGTTAAGGATTTTAACCCTGCTGATCACTTTGATCATAAAGAGATCAAGAAGCTTGATCTATACACTCAGTTTGCCCTGGTTGCAGCCCGTGAAGCAGTGAAGGATGCAGCTCTGGAACCCGGAAGCTACAACCCTGAAAGAGTCGGCGTGATCACCGGCGTGGGCATCGGTGGAATCCTCACTTTCGAAGAGGAAACCATCAAGTGCCACACTCAGGGTCCCCGCAGAATATCACCCTTTTTCATCCCCAAAATGATCGCCAATATCTCCGCTGCCCACATTGCCATCGAGCAAGGCTTCAAAGGGATAAACTTCAATATCACCAGCGCTTGTGCCAGTGCAAACCATGCCATCGGCACAGCCTTCCGCACCATTCAATATGGTGATGCGGATATCGTAGTGTCCGGTGGTGCAGAAGCATCCGTGACACCTCTGGCCGTGGGTGGATTCTCTGCAATGCGTGCTCTCAGCACCCGTAATGACGATCCTGCCACCTCCTCCCGCCCCTTCGATAAGGAGCGTGACGGCTTTGTGATGTCTGAAGGTGCAGCTTTCATTATCCTGGAAGAGCTGGAACATGCCAAAGCCCGCGGAGCCAAAATCTATGCCGAAATAGCCGGTTACGGAGCCACAGACGATGCCTATCACATCACTGCTCCCACGGAAGACGGTGAAGGTAGCGCCAGAGCCATCATGATGGCAATCACCGATGCGGGCCTCAAGCCCGAAGAGATCGATTACGTCAATGCGCACGGCACTTCCACTCCCCTCAACGACAAAGGCGAATCTGCTTCCATCAGGCGTGTCTTTGGTGAACATGCCTACAAGCTGAAGGTAAATTCCACCAAGTCCATGGTTGGACACATGCTCGGTGCTGCTGCCGGGATCGAGGCCATAGTCTGCGCCAAATCCCTGGCCGAAGGCATCCTTCATCCCACCATGAATCTGGTGAACCCCGATCCGGATTGCGATCTGGATTACACCGTGGGTTCCGCCTGCAAGCTGGATATCCGCACGGCACTGTCCAATTCCCTGGGTTTCGGGGGACACAACTCCGCCGTCGTCTTCACAAAGTACCAAGCTTAACCAATAATTTGTTTATGCCTTTTCAGCCCGGATCAATCCCCGGGCTGAGAGGCTGATTTTGAGGAATTGTGAATCCTATCATAGCCAGAATCGTTGACTACATCAACGGCAAGAAGATCTCCGAGCAATATCCCAAGTGGGAAAAGAGCTTGGGGCAATTGCAGAAGCGTATAGATTACACCTTTCACGATCTAACCCTATTGAAAGCTGCCCTCACGCACAAATCCTATCTGCGCCGTAAATTCAATGACCATAAGAGCCCCTCGCCTTTTGAACGTATGGAGTTTTTGGGAGATTCCATCCTGGGCTTCATCGTGAGCAAGGAACTCTTTTCCAAGCATCCGGACGAACAGGAAGGCAAGCTCTCCAAGCTGAAATCCAAGATCGTTTCGGAGACCTATCTCACCCTCAAAGCCAACGCCATTGAGCTGGGAAAATACATCCTGCTCAGCCCGGAAGAAATGAGCTCCGGTGGGGCTGGCAAACCCTCCATCCTCTCCGACACCATGGAAGCCATGATCTGCTCCATCTACCTGGATAGCGGCATTGCGGCTGCTACCAGATTTATCAAGAACAATATCCTGGTGGATTATGAAACCACGGTTACCCGCAACGAGCTGGTGAACTACAAAAGCATCCTGCAAGAATATATGCAGTCCCGCAATCAGAGCCCGCCAAACTATGTAACAGTGGGCGAAGAAGGCCCCGAACACCACAAAACCTTCGTGGTGGAAGTGCGGAGCAACGGCCAGATCCTGGGAGTGGGCAAAGGCAATTCCAAAAAGAATGCCCATCAGGACGCTGCTCATATGGCGTGCCAGAAGCTGGGAATCTGAGCAGTGAATAGAGTGGAAGCGACATCTTGTCGCTTAACAGGGACTAGGGATTAGGGACTAGGGATTAGAGCTGCGCATAGTGGAAGCGACATCTTGTCGCTTA
>JAZHDE010000105.1:0-5487 GCA_036584515.1 Candidatus Cloacimonadota bacterium
CCGTTGAAGAGTGTGCGGACCAATTGGCCTCTGAGATTGTAAACACTCAATCTGGAATGTCCACTCTCTGCCAGATCGAAGGATATGGTAGTCGTGGGGTTGAAGGGATTGGGATAATTAGAGTTCAATCTGGTAACCAGAGCCGAATTCTGAGCATCGTCATTATCCACGTAGGGAACGCTGAAGGAAAGCGTGTCGCTGGGGCTGCCTTCCACGTTTATGTAACGTACCCGAACGTAGTACTGATAGGCACCATCCAGAGGAAGATTCTCTGTGTAGCTCTGTTCGGTGGTTTCGGTAACGTACTGGAAGGCTCCCATATCGAAGCGTTTGTATATCCTGTAGGCTATTGCCGGCAGTACTGGATCGTATGGTTCCGTCCAGGAGATATTCAGATCCCGGGTGGTGTTATCGAAGGTAAAGGCGATGCTGAAGGGCTTAGGAAGATAGATCAGAGTGAATTCGGTGTATCTTGCCATGTTATCAGCATCTAGGGTGAAGGGACCGAAGTTTGAGGACTGGTGATTCTTCATCTTGCCTTCGGCGCTGTAGGTGCCAGGTGTCAGATAGAGAGCATAGCTTCCATCAGCGGCGGGGTGGGTGGCAAATTGGTTGCTCGTCTTAACTACTGCTAAGGTTGGGCTGTATTCTGAGGTGGGAATCACAAACCCGTGCAGTTTGGCAACCCGCTTGTCCACATTGGTCAAGCTAAAGTCATCAATGAACCAGCCCTGTCCATTGCTGGAACCATCGGAACAGAATCTGAATCTCAAGATCACGTTTTGTCCTGAGTACTGGTTCAGGTTAAAGATCTCTTCTTCCCATCCACCGGAGTTACCGGAGAAGCCGGGTTGATTTCCCAAGCTCCCGATATTGCTATGGGTATAGCCACCAGCAGGAGTTAGAATGGTCCAGTTGTTTCCTGCATCGGTGGAAATGCTCACATTTCCGCCATCGTAGGAAGCTTCGGTGTTGAAGCTGTGATGGAAGCTCAAGGAGCTGTTTTCACCCAGATAATAGCTGGGGGTCAAGAGGTTGTAAGTGATGTTTTCGGGATAGTATCCACTAAGGTTGGTTGCCCAAAGCAGGCTTCCCGAATGAGCTGTTACTTGGCTGGGATCGCCCCAGGTCCAGCCACCTTCGGAGATGAAAGATCCATTGCTGTGTTCGAAATCGTGGAACTCGCCACTGATGCCATAGGGTACGAAGAATTCTGTTTCGAAAGACTCCGCGTTGCTTGAAGTGGCGGAGAATGTGAAGGGAAGCTCTTCTCCCAGATTAGCTTCACCGGTAACGGTGATGTCATAAACAAACTGCATCACGGTATTGGCATCGATACTTGCACGGTTTAAAACCGGAGCACTGATCGTGGTGCCGGGATGCTCTGTGGAAAGAGAACCGATCACTTCTGTAGCTTCGACAGCGGTCTGATTGGCGACGTTGATCACCAGTTTGACTGTCTCTCCCAGATCGATGGAACCGTTGAAGTTTGCCTCGGAATCGTCAATCAGGAAGGAGTGCAGATTGAGCTGGGAGGCTTCAACTCTGATGCTGAAATTACGTTCCCAGACTTCTTCTCCGGAAGTCACGGTAAGGGTGAAGGGAACCACTTGTCCATCCGGGCATTCGGAAGAAATCTCCACCACGAAAGCAGCGCGGTTCACACCACTTTCTTCTGCTGCCAACGGGAAATACTCGGATTCTGAAGTGGTGATGTTCACCAGGGGATCGCTGGAGGTTAACAGAGCTGTGATACCGCTGGCAGGGGCATTACCAATATTGGTGAGCTGCAGTCCCAAACGCACGGTTTCACCAGGCTCGGCAATCCCATTGCCATTACCCAGGTTATCATCTATGTAAGTCTGATCCAGCACAATGGAAGCTTCCATGTGGTAAACGGGAACCGTCGTGATATAAAGGGCTCTTTGATTGCCCAGAGGTGAGGCTGCAGTGGGATAGACATTGTTGAAAGAATATTCCAGACCCCTGGTTCCGGTGTGGTCTTCTATACCGATGGAGCAGTAGCTGCCATGGTTTGATCCGCTTTGGGAATCCACGTTGTTAAAGGTCTGATATTGGAATTTGATAGGTCCATCGCCAAATGAAGTCGGATGATAGGCTTGATCGTAGAGAATGGCTTGGAAGGTCTCCAAGCTGGAGCCATTATGTCCGTTCTTCATGTTATACCACTCAACCACGAAGGCATTATTGCTGCGATCGTACCAAGTGTAAACACCACCGGCTGAGTGTGTGGCCAGATCATCCCAGAAAGGAGCGATCATGGGGCTTCCACCCATAGGGCCGGGGAGACGGAAGTTGCGGAATTCAGCATTTGATGATTCTCCCAGCACGATAAAACCGTTGGAAGAGATGGATGCTTGATCGTATTGAATCCCGTAGTACTGGAAGGGGAAGGGCAAAGTGATAGTTGTAATGGCTGTGCAGCCCACCTGGTCTCCCTCATCGCTGCTAGTCCAGGCATCGCTGAGCGGGAGCAAGGTGCCCAATCCACCCTCGGTGGGAGCAATGCCCACCCACTGGAATTCCGGAGCTTCGGGATAGGACCAATCGCCATCATCGTAGATTACATAACCGTATTCGCAGGGACCCAGGGGATCCTGAACGTTGACCGTTCCGATCGTTAGGCTGAAATCCAGATACTGCTCAAAGCCTGCAGCATTGTAAAGCTTCACTCGCATCGGGATGACCATCCCGGGGAGGATCATCTCTCTGGCGGAGATGGTGAAGTTATCAGTGGCTGTGGTGGCAGTTCCATCGATGGCAACAGTGCCAAAATAACCGATATTGTCACTAATGGTAACAAGATCGTTCAGAGTGTAAATTCTGCCATATAGTTCTGCCATTTCCAGAGGACCAATGTTATTTATACCGATCGTCAAAGGAGCAGTTTCACCGGGATCCAGAGCGTTGTTTCCACCGTCTATAACGGCTGCGGTGTTGAAGCTGAAACGAGCTGCTTCCACAGAAACAAATTCCGAAACATTGTATTCCACCTGGCTGCCATCAGTGAGCATCAAATGGAAACGCAACGTGGTACCAAAAGGAGCATTGGGAGCCAAGGTGAAAACCACCGGCTCAAGGCTGAGGCCCAGGTTTCCACCGGCGATGTTGCCATAGCTTACCAAGGAATCAACAAAGCTCACGTATGGACTCAGAGAGGTGGCATAACCGCTTACTGCGGTGATGGGATCAGTGCCGGTATTCTGCAAGCCAAAATTGATCTCAATAGTCTCTCCAGGATTAGCCAAAGCGTTGGCATTTCCCTGAGAAGCGCCGGAGTTATCATCATCCACAATGACTGTGCCGGGTACAAGAGTAGCCAGGTCACTAACTGCTATGGTAAGTTGGGAGGGTTTGAACTCATGAGCGGAAACTGTGATGATGGCGGTTCCGGCTGTCATTCCATCGGGAAGCACAAGAATAACGTTGCCTTCTGCGTCAGTATAACCACGGCTAATCACCTGATCGCCTTGAGTAAGTGTAACTGCTGCTCCGCTCACTGACATGCCACTGGAATTGACTACAGAAATATCCAGCAAACTGGTGCCCAAAGCGATGGTGTCTGCCACTGTAACCCCAAATTGATCAGGTATTCCCATAAAGATTTCCAAGGTGGGATCTCCGATCAGGTTGCACCATTGGGCAAACTTGGCTGCGTTAGTGGCAGATGAGACACCAAAAATTCTATAGAGGTTGACTTTACCGGCAAGCAAAGCTTCACCCATGGTTCTCATCCCTGCTTGAGTCACACCGTGGATCAATCCGCCATTAAGGGCATTGTTAAAAGTGGTGTGCGTGGAAGAAGTAGCCATACCTGTTGCAGTGAGGCCTCCGGAAGGAGTAACTGCAGTACCCAGACGATAAAAGTCTTCCGTCTTGCCGGGAGAGGAACCGTCGAAGTTTCCTGTTCCACAGGTCAGCATCCAAGTGTGAGGTGTCTTATAACCATTGTAATAGGTAGTTCCGGGAGTCCAACCAGCTAGGTCAATGTATCCACGGAAATTGTAGAATCCAGCTCCCTGATTGATACCTGCCACAATCTGAGTGCCAAGTGAGCTGTCGCCATAGATTTCTGTATAAGTGTAATCCGGATTGATCAGTTTGGAGGTTTCTTTGAGGTACTTGCTCATATAAACTGTGGAGATTCCCGAAGGAGCCCAGTCCGCAGCCAGGAGCATCTTATTTAGCCACGAAGCAGTGCTGATATCAAGGTCTCTTTCATAGGTCATGGCTTTATTCATCACGACCAGGAGTTGAGCCACGTTTTCGACCGAGATTCTGCCGATATAGACGTCGCCCACGCCATCCGTTCCATCCAGTCGGGTATATGGATAGTCTCCGGGACCGCTGTTTTCGTTGTAAGTGGGAATGGGGAAAGAGCCGGTCGTATCACCGATGAATATGATATAATCCGGACGAGTGCTTATATCGTTGTAAAGGTTTTGGAGATATGCTTTGATGGCTGTATTGCTAGTTCCGGTCACGGTTGTGCTGGCAACTCGAACGTCTGCACCCTTCTGTCTTTTCCAAAGTACAAAGTTGTTCACTGATTGTACGAAATTGGGGTCTGAACTGTTTCCATGAATTACCACATAACGAGGCGGGACGTTCACTGGAACCATCCAGCGATAATCATCGTAGTTCAGGAATGTAGCACTATAAAGCTTATCAAAATAGGGAGAAACATAGCTGGGTTCTTCGGCCAGTTCGTTCAATCCTTGGCCGCTGCCAAATTCGATTTCAAACTCCAGGTTGTCATAGACACCCAGTTCTCCGGTGCCCGCATCGTAGAAGAAAGGACTCACCTGAAAGGATACAAAGCGGAAGTCGCGCAGAATTCCAGGCTCGGAGAAGGTGGTGGTGTTGCCGGGAAAGATCTCGTTGCTATTGAAGAAATCTTCGTTTATCTGGAAGGACTTGGGGCTCTCCAGATCCAGTCTTTGCTGTACGGGATAAGGCGTGAACTCACCAAGTCTTCTGGGATTGGTGGCATTGGATCTCACTGTCACGGTTCCCCGGGCAGGCACGATAATGCTGGCACCCACCAGAGGTAACTCCGGCATGCCTTCATCAATTGTAGTGGAAGCACCCGGCATTACAATGTGATGATAAACCTTGTCCCCCACCTGCTCTTCTTCAATGGTGAAAGAGCCAGGGCTGAAGGAGATACTCATCGTGTTTGCCGTTCGTCCGGTGATCCGGAAGGCTTGGTTCATGCCTTGGGCTTCCTGGTCGGCGGCAACGGCTCCCGCCAAACCTACCCAAATGCACATGAGTAGCAGTGCTAATTTCTTCATAAGTATTATCCTCGACCTTATTGAAAACGTTTTCCAGAACTTATGCAAAGTTTCCTTTCTGAAAAGACAAGGCGCCAGAACGGTTGAAGTCCGTGAAATGTTCGCTTCTGACCTGACACCCGACGCCACCGGCGGTCACTGGGCGCGCCACGGCCACGGCCACATCCAC
>JAZHDE010000106.1:0-5474 GCA_036584515.1 Candidatus Cloacimonadota bacterium
TGGCGGCCACAATCCCCTGGAACCTGCCTTTTATGGGAAAGCTATCATTATGGGTCCATATCACAAGTCCTGCCGGGACTCGGTGCAAAAACTAAAGCAAAATGGAGCTATCCTGATATCTTTGGCTGATCGTCTGTTTTATGACATCATTGCGTTGGTGGAAGATGCCCGAAGCAGAGATGTGATGGGGAGTGCCGCAAGGCAGGTTCTAAAAGATAACTCCAGCGCTTTAGAGCTACATTTGGAGTCGATCAAAGCATGGCTATAGAAGCTCTATACTGGCAGAGGAACGCCAATGGGGTTATCTGCAATCTTTGCCCGAGAGCATGCAATCTCTCGGAAGGCCAGCGAGGCGCTTGCCGCAGCAGGGAATGCCGCAACGGTGAAATGCAGCTTCTGAACTATGGAAAGACTATTGCCCTTAGTCTTGACCCCATAGAAAAGAAGCCTCTCTATCACTTTAATCCGGGCTCTCAGATCTTATCTTTGGGACCAAATTCCTGTAATCTTGAGTGCAGTTTCTGCCAGAATTACCTGATTAGCCAGATGGATCAACAAACCAGAGAAATCAGCCCTGAACAACTGAAGCTCTTTTTGCTGAAGAACGGATTGAAGCAGGTAGCTTTTACCTATACTGAGCCTCTTACTTGGTTTGAGTTTATACTGGATTTTGCTGCTATAGCTTCCGGGATTGATATCGTCCTCGTTACCAATGCTTTTCTTAATCCTGAGGCTTTCAGGCAAATAACAAGCTCGGTGAAAGCCATGAATATCGATCTGAAGTCTATGAATCCTGCTTTCTATAGCAAGCAGTGTAAAGGAGAGCTAAACACAGTGCTCACCAATATCCGGCAAGCCTTTGAAGCCGGAGTTCATCTGGAGATTACCAATCTGCTGATTCCGGGATTGAATGATGGACCCGCAGATGTGGCTGCTCTGGTGAATTTTTGCGCAGATCTTTCGAATGAACTGATCTTGCATTTTTCTGCCTATCATCCTGCCTACAGGCTATCCGAACCAGCCACACCCGCCTCTGTAGTGCATAGAGCCTGCGAGCTTGCCTCAGTAAAACTGCGCTATGTCTATGCAGGAAATCTTGCAGATCGTCTCTATCGTGATACATTATGCCCCAATTGCCACCAGATAGTGATTAGGAGGACTGGAGGACGCTCCGAACCACTGCTTGAGCCCGGAGGGATCTGCCCAGTCTGTAAACACGTCATTAGGGGAGAGTTTTCCTCATGAAGAAACTACTCAGTGTCTTAAGTCTGGCTGATCTGATTCTGGTCTTGGGATTGATCGTTTTGTCACTCTTGATTGTTTTATTGCCCCGAACTCGGGATGTAGAGCTCTTTGTTGCCGTGATAAAGGACAACATTCTAATTGCCGAGTATCCTCTTGATAAGGATAATATCTATACTCTGGATGAACACAACAGCTTGGAAGTCAGAGATAACAAAGTTCGAATGCTCAAATCCGATTGTCCGGATAAGCGCTGCGTTAAACAAGGCTTTTCCAACAGCCTGCCGATAATCTGTCTTCCAAATCGGCTAGTTCTGGAAATTCGCAGTCATAAACAACCCAAAGCTTTGATATTACAGTAGGATTGTATGTTAAGATTTGCTATCTATGTATCGAATCATGGCTATGGTCATGCCAGCCGAATGGCAGCCCTTGCCAAGGAGTTTAACAAGTTTGGAATCTGGACCGAGATACGCACTAATCGTCCAGCCTTTTTGTTTTCAGACTTAGACCAAAGCTACTCCCGGATTAGTCTGGCAGAGCTGGATTTTGGAGTGATTCATGCCGAAGGCTTGAAGACAGATCTGATCCGTACTGAAGAGTCTCTATTGCAGCTCTTATCGCGGCGTTCCGAGATTGTGCAGCGCGAGGTTTCGTTTCTGAGAGAAGAGCAGATTGATTGCGTTGTTTCAGACATTCCATTTCTTATCTGCGAGGCTGCTGCATACGCAAATCTGCCGGTATTGGCTCTATCCAATTTTGATTGGTATTTCATCTATAGCGAGTTATTCAGGGCAAAACCTAATCTGAAACCCGTCCTAAACACCATCTATGGGATTTATTCTAAAGTAAAACTGGCCTACAGAGTACCATTCTCAGATGCCGCCAGTATGGTAGCTTTCCCAAAGGCCAAAGAAATGGGAATCCTGGCTCGAAAGAAAGACAGCTACCGTGATATCAGGGGCCTTCATCACCTGGATGCCAAGCTCCCAATTGCCCTCTCGAGCCATGGGGGAGAAGGTGAAATAGACTTGGGTCTGGAATCTTTCCTGAAAGTCTGGCCGGGTTATCTGATTTCAAGTTCGGCCTCACTAGAGGCAAGCAATCATCTAAGGATCGAAAAAGATGCTGATTTTCTGGATTACTTGAAGGCTGCAGATATCCTGATCACTAAGCCTGGCTACAGCAGCCTTGCGGAGGCTGTTCAAGCAGGTAAGACCATCCTTTATAAGCAAAGGTTAAATTATCCGGAAGAAAGAGTGCTAGTTGGTGGATTGTCTGGCTATCCCATGGCAAAGGATCTGGGGCAGACCAAACTCACCAAATCCACATGGAAGGCTTTGCTGGGCTCTTTGCCGGAGCCGGGAAAGAAGAGGATACCGGTAAGATATCGCAATGCCAATAATGTTATTGCTGCTCAAATGGTTTCGGATTTTCTTAAGCTGGGGAAGAGGGGAGAGCTGATCTCTGTTTTTGACATGGGCTCAAATAACTTAAATTTCTGTTTGTATGATTGCTCTTCAGAAAAGCCCGTCCATGAGACCCAGCTTCCGGTAGGTCTGGCTAAAGGGTTAAAAAAAGGCTTTCTAACCAAAGCTGCTATTCATAGGGCAAACAGAGCCTTGCAACAACTCAATGAGTTTGACTGTAGCATAGATTCAAGCAAGGTCTTGATTGGAACTGCCGCCTGCCGTGCTGCAAAGAATCTGGATGAACTGCAGGCTAGGATACATCAAGATATTGGTTTAACACTAAAAGTGATTAACTCCAAAGATGAGGCCAATTTCGCTTTTCAAAGTGCAAGGCCGCATCTTCTTGTCGATGAATCATCAGTTGTTATTGATATTGGAGGTTACAGCACCGAACTTGTCCTAAGTAAGGGGAAACGAAAGTATGGGTCTAGGAGCTTGCCCCTGGGTTTGCTTGATCTCTATCAGAACAATAGGGAAGAGGAGCAACGATTGAATAGTATCCGTGAACAACTTGCTACCCTTGAGTTCTCTGTGCCAGATAGGATAATCGCCGTAGGATTAACAGGAGCATTTCTGCTCAAAGTCCTGCGGAAATCGCTCTCCTATATACATAGTAATGAGCTTTTGAAGATCACTCGCGGTCAACTTCTTCATTTACTGCAGGTTTTGGATACGGACAGCAGTGGTGAGTATGAAGCTTATCTACCAGAACCGGCAAATAAGGAAATTCTCGCAGTATCTGCCCACTTCATGATAGAAGTTCTGGACAGATTTGAGCAGAATCAGATATTGGTCTGTACAGATGGTATTGCATTGGGTTATGCGAGGCACATAAGTAATAAAACCAAGAGGAAGATTTGAAGTTTTATATAGAAACCTACGGCTGTCAGATGAACATAAGCGATAGTGAACTCATCTCAACTATCCTAACTGAGTCAGGGCACGTACCGGCGCTAAGTCTGGATGATGCAGAGTTGATTGTCTTCAATACCTGTTCAGTAAGACAACACGCTGAAGACAGGGTGCTGGGAAGGATTAGCAACGAGAAGGTGAGAAAGCTTAGCAATCCTAATCTGAAAATAGTCGTGGTTGGATGTATGGCACAGCGGCTTGGGGAAACGCTTCTAAAGCCGGGATCAGGAGTAGACTTGGTGCTGGGAGTGGATCAATATGCCAGATTGCCGGAGCTTTTGGAAGCTAGCACTGGCCGTGCTGCGGTCACAGAGATGAATTCCGAGGAAGTTTATCACCAGTTTATTCCCACTCATCAAGACCCACATTGTGCTTTTATTACCATAATGCGGGGATGCAACAACTTCTGTACATACTGTATAGTTCCGCATGTGCGTGGCAGAGAAAGAAGCCGTCCGCATCAGGAGATCATCACCGATTTTGAAGAGGCCATCACGACTGGCCACAGGGATATCACTCTCTTGGGGCAAAATGTTAACTCTTACAACGATGGCGTTCTTGACTTCCCCAGTTTGATGGAAATGCTGGCCCAAAGAGAGGATAAATTCAGACTCAGATATATAACTTCCCATCCCAAAGACCTCTCCGATCGTCTAATTGAAGTGATGGCGAAGTATTCTAGTATATCCAAACATATACATTTACCGCTACAAAGTGGTGATGATTACATCTTGAAGAGAATGAACCGCCACTACGATCTGGAGCAGTATTTAACGATAGTGGACAAACTCCGCAATGCAATGCCTGATATAGCGATAACGACAGATTTGATAGCTGGTTTTCCGGGAGAAAGTCAGGAGCAGTTCGAGAATACTCTGGCTGTGATGCGGCGAGTCAGGTATGACTATGCTTTCTGTTTCAAGTATAGTAATCGCGAAGGAACTTCCGCTGCCGAACTGGTTGATCAAGTTCCGGAAAGCATGCGTCTTGCCAGACTCCAGGATATGATAAATCTACAGCGCGCCATTACTCTGGAGAAGTTCCAAGCTAAGATTGGTACTGAAGTTGAAATCTATGTCGAATCCTTAAGTCGCAAGAGTGATCTCGAGGTATCAGGTAAGACCGATGATTATAAGATAGCAGTGGTGAAAAGTGACAGATCGCAGATTGGAAGTTTTGTAAAGGCCAGAGTGGTGTCTGCCACAGCTGGAACCCTCCTCTGTGAACCCCTCGATAGCGTTTGAGTTAATCAGTGTTATGTAAACCTAGATGGATAAAGCTAAGTTCATTTTAACAGAAAGGATTGAGCAAAGCCCCTCCCCCACAGCCAACAAAGGAATAGTTATGAAGACAACAAGCCATAAGAGGAATTCGCGATGAGAAGCATGACAGGCTACGCCAAGGCAGCCGTGGTTAAAAATGATATATGTTTAGAATTTGAAATCAAGTCAGTCAATGCCAAGCACCTGGATATTCGCACCTATATCCCCCGGGAGTTGAACTGGATAGAACCTGCCATCCGATCCAGAATCTCGGAGGACATTGGCAGAGGCTCAATAGAGATTCGGATAAATTTCACCGATCACCGTGAGCCTCAACTCTTTCTCAACGAGAGAAAGCTCAAAAAGTACTATGAGCTAATAGTGTCCGCCTCATCTGCTCTGGGCTTAAAGAGCGACATCTCTTTGGACAGCATACTCAAAGAACCGGGGATGATTGAAAACAGCGCAAACCTGGAAGAGGACGAAGACCTCAGGACTGTGATCAAGGAAGCCATTGATCTTCCACGGCCCGCAAGGCCTTCGAACTTTCCCACGGCATCAGCCGCGAATACACCGATGCCGGACG
>JAZHDE010000107.1:0-5388 GCA_036584515.1 Candidatus Cloacimonadota bacterium
TTCCACGGGCCTGACCTACTCCATCGTGGACAACGGCTCCCCGTTCGCCATCGAGGGCGGCATCCCGGAGCCTGAGCGCTTCACTGAAGGCTTTGAGTCTCATGCTCTTGCTGCTGCTGGGCCTGAGCTTGCTGCCGGCACAGATGCTGGAGGATTATCAGCTTTTGAAGTCCTACACTCTGCCGGATACCGCCATAGCCCTCAGCGAAACTGTGGAACAGGGGGATCTGCGCCTCTATCAGGGCTCGGCTTTTAGCGGGCTCACTTACGAACGCTACGCCAATCGGCGGCTCTCCCGGATACAGAGCTGGAAAAACGGCATCCTGGATGGTCCCAGCTACGTCTGGTATCAGGGTGGAGAGCCTCAGATGAGCGTGAATTACCGCCGCGGCAAGATCAATGGCCGTTTTCTGGGCTGGTATATGCATGGAGGCATTCTTTACGATATGATTATCAATGACAAAGGCTATGCCGGGGACAATATCTCGGACGATGGCTCCCGCGATGCCGGAGGTGATACAGAAGAAGAACGCGAAGGAACCGATAATGACTAAAATGCCCAAGTCCGGAATGGCCAAATTCCGGCAGATGAAAGCTTCCGGAGAGAAGATCTCCATGATCACGGCCTACGACTATGCCATGGCGCGCTGCGTGGCCGCTTCCCCGATCGATCTTATTCTGGTGGGCGATAGCCTCGGGATGGTGGTGCTGGGCTACAAAAATACCCTGGAAGTCACGGTGGAAGATATGATCCGCCACTCTGCAGCAGTTCGCCGCGGGGCACCGGACGCCTTCATCATTATAGATATGCCTTTTATGAGCTACCACATAAGCCTTGAAGAAACCAAGCGCAATGCCTCCCGCCTCCTGGTGGAAGGCGGAGCCAATGCGGTGAAACTGGAAGGGGGCAGCGCCTCCCGGATCGAGGCTATCAAGGCGATTGTGGATTGCGAGATACCCGTCTGTGCCCATCTGGGGCTCACTCCCCAATCCGTCTTCAAGCTCGGTGGCTACAAGGTGCAGGGCAAATCTGCCCACGATTATGAGATCATCCTTGCCGAAGCCAGAGAAGTGGAAGCCGCAGGAGCCTTTATGCTGGTGCTGGAAGGCATCCCGGAGCTGCTCGGTAAACAGATCTCAGAGGAACTGAAGATTCCCACCATCGGAATCGGCGCTGGGAGATACACGGATGGACAGGTGCTGGTGATCAACGACCTCCTGAACTACTCTGATACGCAAGCCAAATTTGTGAAGACCTACGCCCAGCTCAATCCCCTCATCACAGAGGCTCTTAGCGCCTATCACACCGAGGTGCGGGAGGGAACTTTCCCCACTCCGGATCATACTTACTACCCAATTACTAGTATAGAAGGACAGCAAAATGACAGAGAAGTTTGAACGCACGGAAACTATGACCCCGGACGAGAAGTTCAGGGCGATCAATAACCTTAAAGATAAGCTGGAAGAGAACTTCCTCAGTTTGGGTCAGCTTCTCTCCGAGATCAAGAGGGCAAAGCTTTACAGATTTAAGGGCTACGAAAAGTTTAAGGATTTCATCGAAACCGAATATGCCTTCAGCGGCTCGCTGGCTGGCAAATTGGTGCAGACCTTTGATCTCTTTGTGGAAGAGATGGATCTGGACGAATCCTCCATCCGCGAGATCGGATTTGAGCGGCTGCAAATGGTGCGGCCCATGATGCAAAAAGCCGATTGGCCGGCCCGGGAAGAATGGGTAAAACTGGCCGGAGAACTGCCCACACAGGATCTCCGCGAACACATCAAAGAAATCAAAAAACAGACCAAGGAAGAGGACGTGGACCTCAAGAAAGTCTTGGTCGATCAATATATGGAGAAGATGACTACATGGTTCAATTGTTCCGCCAAGGAGCTTCAGTTTAAGCTCGCTCTTTTCTTCCAGGATGCTGATCTCGAGCAAGTGAAAAAGGTGATCAAAGAACGCCAACGCAGCTTTGAGCTCGAGCAGCAAAATACCAAGGAGGAATAGTGAAACAAATGAAAATACTCTGGGTGGATGACGAGATTGATCTCCTGAAACCCTTTATCATGTTCCTAGAGGAAAGGAACTACCTGGTCGATACCTGTAACAACGGCAGCGACGCCGTGGAAAAGACCCTCGAAGAGAAATATGACCTCATCATCATGGACGAGATGATGCCCGGCATGGATGGACTCACCACCCTGCAGGAGATCAAACGCACCTCGCCCGCCCTGCCCATCATTATGCTCACCAAGAGTGAAGAAGAAGGGCTGATGAACAAGGCCATCGCGTCTCAGATCTCAGATTATCTGATCAAACCCATCAATCCCAGCCAAATCATCATGGCCATCAAGAAGATCTTTCAGGCCGATGAGATCAAGGCCAATCAGATCGGAGAGCAATATTCCCGCTATATGGCTCAGCTCAATCAGAAGCTTTTTAGCTCCCCCACTTGGGACGAATGGGCCGAGATTTACAAAGAGATGGCACAGTGGGAATTGCGCATCGATGAAGTGAACGACGACGGCCTGCGGCAGACGCACTTTCTGCAAAAGCGGGATTGCAATACCGAATTTACCAATTACGTGGAAAAAAACTATCGGGATTGGCTGCGGACAGATGACCGTCCTAACCTCTCCTTCGACGTTCTTTCCCAATATATAGCTCCCAATTTTGAGGAGAAAGTTCCCGTCTATATGATCATCATCGATTGTATGCGCCTTGATCAGTATCTGGCCATTCAACCCTTTATCCAGGAACTCTTTGACGAAGAGCTGGACCTCTATTATTCCATTCTGCCCACTGCCACGCCCTACTCGCGCAACAGCATCTTCAGCGGGCTTCTGCCTGTGGATATCGCCAAGCGTTTCCCGGAGTACTGGGTAAGCTCCAACGATTTGGATAACAGCCGCAACCGCAACGAACACCAGCTCATGGACGAGCATATCAACGAACTGGGCTACAACCTCGATCCCGCCTCCAAATATGTGAAAATCTTCAATATGGAAGAAGGTAACTTTGTGCTGCGCAAGATTGAGACCTGGAAACAGGAAAACCTGGTGGTGCTGGTCTATAACTTCCTGGATCTCCTGGCGCATCACCGCTCCCGGGATCAGATCCTGCAGGAAGCCATTCCCCACGAAGAAGGCCTGCGCGCCTTTACCAAACACTGGTTCCTGCATTCTTCACTCTACGAAGCCCTGAAGCTGATCGCCAAGCAGGATGCCATTGTGGTGATCACCACAGATCACGGCTCCATCAAGGTTAACCGTGCCACTCAGGTGGTGGGTGATCGCGATACCAGCACGACCGTGCGCTACAAAGAAGGCAAGAACCTCTCTGTGAACGATCGGCATGCCCTCTTTGTGAAAAAGCCGGGAGAATTTGGCCTGCCGGTGAAGAGCATTGTGGATAACTACATCTTCGCCAAAGACGATTACTATTTCGTCTATCCCAATAGCTATCATCAATACCAAAGGCAATATAACGGCACTTTCCAGCATGGCGGCGTCTCCATGGAAGAGATGATCCTGCCCGTGGCAACCTGCCGGAGCAAGGCTAGGAAGTGACTAGGGATTAGTGATTAGTGATTAGAGTGGAAGCGGCTTCCAGCCGCTTTACAGTGAACAGGGGAGTGGAAAATATAGAACTCAAGATGACTGGATCAACAGGATGGAATAGCACGCAGATGACGCAGATGATTATGAACCTTCTCCCAGTTCAGCGAGCCGTCATTCCTGCGAAGGCAGGAATCCAAACACACTCCAGTTTTTACGCATTGTCATTCCTGCGCAGGCAGGAATCCATTAAAGTCTTTTCCCGGACCTGCAAACTTATTAGCAGGGATTACAATGGATGAAGAAGCTACCGTGATTTCCTGCCTGCGCAGGAATGACATGCTGGTGGAGTCCCGGGTAAGCCTTTTTGAGAACCGTCGCGCAGCGACACCTAACTAACTGTTAACTACTAACCATTAACTTTTAACTGCAAGCCGCAAGGCTTGCCGAGGTACCCATGAAAAAGCTAGAACTAAAGTCCGAACAGGACACCATAGACCTTGCGGCCTACATCGCTCCGCTCCTCAAGCCGGGCGACGTGGTCTGCCTCTACGGCGATCTGGGCAGCGGTAAAACCTTCTTTACCAAAGCCCTCGCCAAGCAACTCTTCATCGAAGAAGAGATCGACAGTCCCTCCTTCGTGCTCTTCAAAGAATACCACACCGGGAAGTTCCCGCTCTACCACCTGGATCTCTACCGCCTCAAAGAAGAAGGCGAGCTGCTTGATCTGGGCATCTTCGATATGCTGGAATCCGGCATCACCGTGATCGAATGGCCGCGTCTGGCAGAACGCCTTTTGCCCTACAAAACCCTCTGCCTGAATTTCTGCTTCAACGGCCGTCTGCGCAATGTGGAAGTGGTGCCCGGCAAAGACTTGGAACAATTCTTCAAAGAGGAGAACTAATATGCTCTTATCCACCTGGATCAGCGCTCTGGTGGGCATTCTCATCCTAGGCGCCATCACTAGCCTGGTCAAAGACAAAGCCCAGCTCTGGATGCTGATCGGAGCCGGGTTCATCCTCGGTCTGGCAATCTTCGGCTCGCTGATCGTGCAGAGCCGGGAACGGGAAAAGACCATGCGCGTGGTGGGTTATGCCACCAAAGCCTTTGAATCCGACCTGGTGAAGTGGAACGTTAGCCTGAGCCGCCGCACCGATGCTGCCTCCCAAAGCCAGGGTATCCGCGATCTTGCCGGAGATACCGCCCGTTTCAAGGCATTCCTGCTGGAAAAAGGCTTCACCGAGGCCGATATTCTGATGAATCCTGCTCAGATCAATCTGCTTAACGATAACTACGGCAATCTGATCGGCTACAATGTGGCGCAGGCTTTCGTGATCACCTCCAAAAGCCTGGATGCTGTGCAGGAGATCGCGCTCAAGCCGGAACTGCTTTCCGAGCTGGGGATCAGCACGGAGAATTCCTATCTGGCCTATTTCTACACCCAGTTGCCGGAGCTGAAGAAGACGCTTCTCGCTGAAGCCACGCAGGATGCCATGGCGCGTGCCACAGAGATCAGCTCTGCCGCCAAAACCCGCCTGGGTAAGCTGATCAACGCCCGCGCCGGAGTCTTCCAGATCACCGAACCCTATTCCACGGAAGTCTCGGATTACGGTATCTACAGCACTTCCACCCGCAGCAAACACATCTCTGTGACGCTCACAGCGGAGTTTAAACTGAAGTGACTATAGTGGAAGCGACATCTTGTCGCTTTGACGTGGTGACGTGGTGACGTGGTGACGAGATCGGTAGGTGCGTAGCTGGGAGACAACGGCTGCGCCGCTTCGCTTTGCATAGTGGAAGCGACATCTTGTCGCTTTGTGGGAGTGACGAGTG
>JAZHDE010000108.1:0-5337 GCA_036584515.1 Candidatus Cloacimonadota bacterium
TGAGAAAGACGTTCGGCTACATCCAGCGAGTCCACTTCGGCGTGGGTTTCGAGAAGAATTCTATCAGCTCAAACTTGACAAGGCTTCAGCAATCTCCAAGGTGGTCTCATGAAAGAAATTCACAACGTTCGAGACTTGTATTACAATGCCAAGTATTGCCAGAACTGCGGTCATGGCATGGAACTAAAGAAGGACCGGGAAGGCAAGCTGCGGGCTATCTGTCCCTCCTGCGGTTTTATCCTGTATAAGAATCCCATTCCTGCAGTCGCTATTTTTTGCTTAAATGAATCCGGAGAATTGCTTTTGGTAAAGCGTTTATTCGAGCCCAGAGCGGGACTGTGGGCACTGCCCAGCGGTTACATCGAGATCGACATGAGCCCGGAGGAAAATGCTATTGCCGAGATGCAGGAAGAGACCGGTCTGATCGGAGAGGTGGAGCACTGTATCGGCTGGTATTACGGTTACAGCCCCATATACTTAAGAACTTTGAGTGTGGGGTTTCGGATGAAGATCAGGGGTGGCATTCTTCAAGCCGGTGATGATGCAGAGGAAGCCAGGTTCTTTCCCTTGGATAGTTTGCCACCCATAGCCTTCGATGCTCACCGGCAGTTCATCAAGCTGGAGACAGGTATCGAGGCAGAGATTGCCGGGAGGCCAAGATGAAACTACAGTATTTGGCACATGCCTGTTTTATGATAACGACTGATGAAGGGCTGAAGATAGTGATTGATCCGTGGCTGGATCAGAATCCGCTGGCACCTATCATGAGCAAGGATATCACAGCGGATTACATCATCCTGTCTCACGCTCATGGTGATCACTGCGGAGACACACTGAAGATCGCCAGTCCGGAGACCACCATCATTGCAGTCTCAGAGCTGGCTTCCTACTTCAAGACTCAAACAGTGAAGACCCATGCCATGCAGATTGGTGGTTCTTTTGCTTTCGAGTTTGGCACCGTCAAACTGGTGACCGCAGAGCATGGAAGCATGACTTTTGATGGCCGCTACGGAGGTCTGGCAGCGGGGATTATTCTTGAGATAGGCGGGATAACGCTATATCACATGGGTGATACAGGATTGTTTGGAGACCTGAGATTGATTGGAGAGATGTTCGAGATAGACTATCTGATGATTCCGATCGGGGGAAACTACACCATGGGGCCGCAGGATGCTGCCCTGGCAGTGAAGTGGCTCCGGCCCCGCCTGGCTATCCCCATGCATTTCAATACCTTCCCTCAAATCAGACAGAATCCGGAGTTTTTTACTTGCTTATGTGCCGCTGAGGGTTACAAAGTCAGGGTGATGGAGCCGGGAGAGGAGCTAAATCTATCCCAAGAAAGCAATTAACCAGAGCTATCTGCGTTTCGGCAAACCCGGAAGCCAATGCTGGGACTTCTCTTGATCTGCGGAAGTGCCCAATAGCGATACTGGACTCTGCAGCGATGCTCTGAGACGTTATAGGCTCCGCCTCTGAGAGCTCTTTTGTAGCCACTGAAGGCTGGAGAATAGGCTGGATGATGCGGTGAACTACTGCCGGGGCTGGGATCCCAGCACCACTCCCAGAGATTCCCGCTCATATCGTAGAAACCCAGTTCATTGGGTCGTAGCCAGCCCACCGGATGCACGCTGGAGCCGGAGTTGGTTGTATGCCACCCCACGAGGTTCAACGAATCATCTCCGCTGAATTCTCTGTGTTCAGAGAGCTTTCCGCCCCCGGCGGCAAATTCCCATTCTGCTTCTGTAGGCAAGCGGTAACCACCGGCCGCTCTGTCAAAATTCAGATTCTTTCGGCTCCTGCTGGGTTCATCCCAGTTCTTCGGCCACTGCCGGGGATCGGTGCCGTAGTCTTTGTAGCTATAAACCGGAGTAAAGCCTTCCAACTCGCTACGAAGATTGCAGTACTTGATGGCATCATACCAGGAAACGAAGTAAACCGGGATATCATTCACCTTTGCATCAGTTGGTTTGAACCCATAAACCACTGCGTTGTAGTGATCCTGCTTCACTTCATACTTGTCCATGTAGAAGCTATCTACCTGTACAGCTAGGTTATAGAAGGTGAAAGAGCCGCCCTCCACCAGAATCTGTGCCGGAACACTAGGCGGATCCAGAGGGGAGAAGGGTGATAGCTGGGGCTCAGTGCTCTGCTTACCGCAGGAAAACAAGATGCACAGGGATGAGATAAGAAATAGAAAGTAAAGCTTATTCTGCACGAAACAACCTCTCTTAGAATATGCGAGGGACAGTCTCCGAAGATCGTGTCCCTCGCTTGTCTTAATCATACTATTCAGGAGTAAGTCACCTCAGACAGGCTATTTACTCAGCACCATTCTTTTGGAGATCACTCTGTCGCCGCTTTGCAGGCGGTAGTAATAGACACCGCTGGCAACGCTGTTGCAATTCTCATCCAATCCATTCCAGATCAGCTCGCTGCTGCCGTTGCTAAAGACTTGGTTACGGCAGAGGTTCTTCACCAGTTGTCCCCGGATGTTGTAGATATCCAGACTCACCGGTGCTTCTTCACTCAAAGAGAAGCGGATGGTGGTGCTGGGATTGAAGGGATTGGGGTAGTTTTGGTGCAGAGTTGCCCAAGGCTGAGGCGGAAGAATGGGATCTTCTGTGGAAGTAGATCCGGAATCAATCAAGCGTGCATAGATCGAGCTATAGGCATAGTCCTCACTGTAGCTGCCCACGCGGTGATCCGTCCAGGTGGCCAGGGCACCGTTTCCCAAACCGTCAATAGTAACATAGGTTTGCTCATAGGGCGCAGTGCAAATCGGGAGGGTTTCCCAGGAGGGTTCTCCCTCAGTGCTGATGTATTTGGCCACAATGTCTGTGTAGTAACTATAATAGCTGGGCTCGGAACCGTAGTATACATACATGGCTATCTGGCTGCCATTGTCAAAGCCTTGTAAATCATAATGATCATAGAAGTAGGAGTCATCAGTCAGGGCTGCTTCATCTTCTACGGTGTGGAGAACCTCTCCTTCTGCGCTGATTCTTTGATAGCAGAGGGTTTGGGATTCAGAACTGCTTCTGTGGATAAAGCTGATGGCATCATCCACAACGAGATCACTGGTCTCAGCCTGATCTCCGGCGAAAGGAACTTGCACGCCAGCCTCACCCCAGAGGCGTTGTCCGGTGGGGGTGATTCTCTGGGCGAGAAGGCTCTGATTGCTGTAATGGTAGTTTCTGGTGAGCGTAATCAGATCATTTTGCCAGAGGGCTGCTTTCACGTTTACCTGCAAATTGGAATTGACTGGGAAGACCATCTGCAGACCCACGGGACCCCAAGCAGGATTGATGCTCCCGGTTGGTTCAACCAGGACAGCCCGGGAGGTGCCCATAGAAACGTTGTAGTCTTCCAGGTTAAATATGAAATATGGTCCGCAGACATCTGTGATGTAGGCGTAAGTAGTAGAAGGGAACTCGATCAGGATTGCACCTTCTTCTCCCCATTGCTTCTGGAAGTTGCTTATCTTCTGTCCTCTGAGCTTATATCCGTCTGTTTCCGTTACCCATCCCAGATAGATATCACCCTGGTAACAATCCATCTTAGTGTTTGATCCGGAAGGGCATGCTATCGGCAGGCCATTACCGGCAATGAGTTTGTTGCCGTTGCTGTCTAGTATCTGCAGGTAATTGAAGCCTATGGAACCGCCTTGTCCATACAGGAAGGCTACTTTGTCATCTTCCAGCTTCTTTGCCAGCAGAGAGTATTCTCCGGCATCACTTTCTGGATTCAGTTCTCTGCCGTTCTCTTCCAACAAGGGCTGCCCTGTGGAGCTTAGGATTTGATAGCAGAGTTTGGTATCTTTTCCTCCAATCCGGGAGTCGCTCCAGAGCACCAGATACTTATCATCCAGGGCAAAGGTCTGGCTATAGGCCGCAAAACCTGCCAAGTGCGAGATGATGGGGCTGCCACCGGCTGGGAAAACCGGGGTGCCGTTCTGGTCGAAGACTTGCCGGTTGAGGCTGAGGCTGCGGTTCAGTTCCTGCCTCCAGAAGAGGGAGATTTGTGAGTTATTACAGATTATCAGAGGTTGTTTGAAAGAATACGGGGAGTAGTCCAGACCTGTTTCTCCAAATACGGATACGCCTTCAGAGTTCACATAATAGATCTTCTCCATCGAGTGTAGCCAAGTGCCACCAAACTGATCCGGGACAACTCTCAAATCGTATAAGTCAAACGAGGGGTAGTTGATCAGTACTCCGGAAGCATTCCACAGTGCTTGGAGATTGCTGTTGAAGCTCTGGCATCTGGTAAACAGAACTGCCTCATCTATGTAACGCCAGGCAGCCATTACTCCACCGTTTGGAGAGGGGCACAGCTCAACCTGCTTCACCTCATCGGCAGCCTGGAAAGTGTATGAAACTGTGCTGCCTATCGGATTGCCCAGCATATCTATCTTCTGCATGCTCAGAACCGCGCTCTGAGGATAAGGATAGCTTGATAGCAGAAGATTGCCATCTGTGGTATTCACTGTATTCTTAAGCGGCATGGAGAATGAGTTGTATGACACCATGGGATTATTGCCCACCACTTCCCCGGAAGGTGAGAAGCGGACAAGGTGTGTTCTGCTTTCCCAAGCGTCATCCAAGAGATAGCAATTGACGATCACTCCTCCCTGGTTATCGGGATGAGTGCTCACGACTCTGGCTTCATCGGTGAAGTTCGCCAGTATCTGTCCGGCGGGGTTCCAGAGATGATTGCCGTTCCCATCGATATTGATGCCTTTGATGTTTGTAACAGAATAATCACTCGTGTAAACAATGTAAGCACCACCGGTTGCATTGGCAGTCATGCTGAGTGAGGGTATGGGATCTGTTCCATTGTACACGATCACAGGAGCCCCTGCCCACAGGTTGTTGCCATTGTCGTCAAACTTGGCGAGATACACGGTTGTGTTCGGATAACTGCCTGTGCTGTAGAGAACCAAGTTCGCATTGTCCGAGCTGCGTTCAGCCGCCCAAGCATAGTTGTAGATCCCTTCCTCTCCGAAGCTGAGGGGATTATCCCAGAGTAATTCTCCGGAGGGACCTACCTTTTGAACCGTTATCTCTGTATGCCCGTCTGCCGCATCCTCCCAGATAATGAAGGATTGATTGTTCTGTCCTTTGATGCTCAGACGTCCAAACTGAACATTGCTTGCCTGCCGTATGGCAAAGTCCTGCGCATAGATAAAGCCGGTAAGCAGGATCGCCACGAGTATAAAAATCGATGCCTTCATAATCAACCTCCTTGGTCTCACGAAGTGAAAGTAAGGAGAGCAAATATTATTCCAAAGTAATTCCTATTTGCAAAGGCTAACTCTGCAGAAGATAACTAAAATGC
>JAZHDE010000109.1:0-5253 GCA_036584515.1 Candidatus Cloacimonadota bacterium
ACTCCCAATGTGCAGCTTATCATCATGTCCTATTCTCTGGTGCTCAATGAGATCAACACACTAAAGCAGATGCCCTTTCACTGGGTGATTCTGGACGAGGCGCAGAACATCAAAAACGTTACTGCCCAGCGAACTTCTGCCATCAAGAAGCTGCAGGCCAATCACCGGCTGGCACTTTCCGGAACGCCTTTTGAGAATGATCTCACCGAGCTCTGGTCTATCTTTGATTTCCTCATGCCCGGCTATCTGGGCACTCTTTCAGCCTTCAAAAAGGAGTATATCCACAGCGAGCAGGCAGAAAGCAACCGCCAGAGGCTGCATAAGGCTGTGAGTCCCTTTATCCTGCGCCGCATCAAGAAAGATGTGTTGCTGGAGCTGCCGGACAAGCAGGAACAGATCTCCTGGTGCAAGCTCAATCCCTTGCAGGAAAAGCTCTATCTGCAGATCTTGGACAATGTGAGGCAAAAGCTTTTCCCGGACCGTAAGCCGGAGGAAACCAACTATATCCACATCCTGGCCGCTCTCACCAAGCTCCGCCAGGTCTGCAATCATCCCCACCTCGCCAATCCTGACATCCTGCCCGATCCGGAGCTTTCTGCCAAGCTGGAATTGCTGATGGAACTGGTGCAGGATTCTCTCAACAGCGGGCATAAGATTCTCATCTTCAGCCAGTTTGTCAGCATGCTCCGCATCATTCGGGCAGAGATGGATAAGCAGGGCTTGAACTATGCCTATCTGGATGGACAAACCAAGGAACGCATGGCGCAGGTGAATCGCTTCAATCAGGATCCTCAGCTTCGGCTCTTCCTGATCAGCCTCAAGGCAGGCGGAACCGGCTTGAATCTCAGCACTGCCAACACCGTGATCCTCTTTGATCCTTGGTGGAATCCCATGGTTGAGGCTCAGGCCATCGACCGTGCTCACCGGATTGGACAGGTGAACAAGGTTAATGTCTTCCGTCTCATCACTCTGGGAACCGTGGAAGAGAAGATCATGAAGCTCCAGCAGGGCAAGCGCGAACTCTTCAGCTCCATCATTGAAGAAGGACAGCAGGTCATGCGTACCATGAGCGAGGCCGAAATCCGCTCCCTCTTTGAATACTGATGCAAAAGAGCACTGAACTGATCCTGGAACTCATCCGCTCCATCCCCCCGGGAAAGGTTGCCAGCTATTCCCAGATTGGCAGCTTGGCAGGCTATCCCAATGGCGGCAGATTGGTCTCCCGGTTGCTCAGTTCCTGCAGCAGAAAGCACGATCTGCCCTGGCACCGCGTCGTCAGCGCTTCGGGCAAGATTGCCCTGCCTCCAGAGGGAGGAGGAGAGCTTCAGGCAGAGCTGCTCGGAAGCGAAGGCGTCCTAGTGCAGAACTACAAAGTGAATCTCAAAATCTACGGCTGGGAACCCAAGCTTGGATAGGCAGATCAGCGCCAGGAATGAGATTATTGGCCGGTCGATCAGCATTGATGAGCCTGTCCTCCACAAATATCTTGACTTTTTTTCTCCGGCATCATTAGATGAATCTATTGGAATTTTGCCCTCCTTTCCCCACGGGGATAGGGGCAAAGCCTCAGCTTACATAGAACAATAAGGAGTAAGTATGCGCGCAGTTTTGATTACGGTCTTGGTTCTCTTTTCCATTGGCTGTTTATGGTCCTTGGATTTTGACTGGGGTCTGAAATATGGCATTGGCGGTTCCGAGCTTTTTGGTAGCGATAAGGATTACGAATTACGTTATGACATCGATGAGCTTGGTGCCAGCCCCGGCGAATTGGGCTATCTGAGGCTGCGTTCTCAGGAAAACGATTCAGGTATTTCGCACAATGCCGGGCTCTACGGTTCCATTCTGCTCACGCGGAAAGTAGATTCCATCCGTCTGCACACCGAGCTCCTCTGGCAGCGTCTGGCTTACACCCACGAGTTTACCGGAGCGGTTCCGCTTACCAACAGCGCTCTTTTGGCAGAAAGCTTTGCCGATTCACTCAAAGGAAGCATCACCGGAACAGCGGATTATATCACAGTGCCGGTGCTGATCAGCCTCAATCAGGGACTTCCTGCCGACAAGCTTGAAGGCCATTATCAAGGTGCCTTCATCTATGGAGGAGCTGCTTTCTCCCTGCTCTTGAATCAAGACAGTGAGCTTCAGGGCGGAGTGAATGCTCTGAACAGCTCCGTGGAAAACTTTGTGCAGGACAGCCTTTCTGATAGTGATCCCACTTCCTCTTATACCAGTGAACGCCTGGAAAGCGGCAGCGATAAGTTTGGTTCATATAAGACAGATCTGGTTGCCGGAATCGGCTTCAGGCTGAAAGACCTCTTTCAATTTGGCATTGGCAAGGATGAATTTGTCTTTGATCTCAGGCTCACCTTGGGTGTGAACGATCTGGGTGACAGCGGTTTCCGCGATGCTATCTCCCTGCGCTCACTTATCTTCAGCGTGGGCACCAAGCTCTAGACCGGGAGCTGTGATTATGAAGAAATGCTTACTACTTATCCTACTGAGCTTGGTGGCTCTATTTATCCTATCTTGCGATCAGAACAGTACTTCTCCGGAAGATGAACCCATCGGAGAGCTCGAGATCACCCCGCCCGGCGGGAGCTACGACGAGACTCTCAATATCTTTATCCACTGTCCCACCTATGGCGCCACCATCCGTTATACTACAGATGGCACCAATCCCACCAAGGATTCCCAAGTTTACTATGGCGAGCTGCAGATCAATACAAACACCGTCCTCAAAGCCCGTGCTTTCAAGGCGGGATATCTTTCCAGCCCCATAGCCACTGAGACTTATGTCTTTGGCGCTACTGCTGTGCAACCCGTGGTTATCACACCAGATGGCGGAGTTTTTGCCGGTCCGCACAGTGTCACCCTCACTTGCGCCACTCCCGGGGCTGAGATTCGTTACACTTTGGATGGCACCAATCCCACTCAAAGCTCAAATCTCTACAATGCACCCTTCCTGGTCTCCGGCACCGTCACGGTCAAGGCGAAAGCTTTCAAGGAAGGTTTGCTGCCCAGCGTTGTCTCCAGCGTGAGCTACAATATGCAGTTGGAACCGCCCATATTCAGCCTTCCAGCCGGGCAATATCCCACTCCCCAGAGTGTTTCTATCACCCACTCCAATCCCATCGCCGAGATTCGCTACACAATCGACGGCAGTGATCCTACCGAAAGCTCAGCGGTTTATACCCAAGCCATTCCCATCAACGGCAATACCATGCTCAAAGCCAGAGCCTATCTGGCAAATTGGGAAGCCAGTGAAGTCGTTAGCGCTTCCTATATCATCAGCCTGGCCGAACAGGTCCAGCTCATTCCGGCAGGTTCTTTCCACAATGGCACTGCCAATGTGAGCCTCTCGGCTTTCTATATCTCCCGAAGGGAAGTAACAGAACTGGAATGGGATTATATCATGCTGGATATGGAAGAGATTGTGCCGGATCGACCCGTGAGTAGTGTTAGCTGGGTTAAAGCTATTCAGTATTGCAATTATCGCAGCATGGTGGAAGGATTTACTCCTTGCTACAGCTACAGCACCTTTGGCACCGTACCTGCAGAATGGCCGGAGGGATGGGAAGCCGATCATACCCAGCTCAGATGCGATTGGGATGCCACGGGTTACCGTCTGCCCACTGAGATGGAGTGGATGTATGCCGCCCGGGGAGGACATCTTTCCCATGGCTACACTTATAGTGGCTCCAATAATATCGATGAAGTGGCTTGGCACAGCGGCAACTGCACCGAACCCGGAAACACAGGCCTAAAAGAGCCCAACGAACTGGGACTTCATGATATGAGCGGTAACATGTGGGAATTCTGCTGGGACATATATCACAATGAATATCCTCCGACCGACAGCACTGATCCCAACGGCCCAGCCACAGGTTATTACCGTGTGCTGCGAGGTGGAAGCTTCAGCACCGATGCCAGCAACTGCACTGTGACCAGAAGATTCTATGCTCCGCCAAACCTGATGTCCAATTCCCATGGCATCAGAGTAGTGAGGAAGTTCTAGCGGATCAGAGAACAGTGATCAGTGAACAGAGCTGCGCTAATTAGCCTCATTGGTCTGCCAATCTCCGAATTGGCAGAAACACTCTGTAAGTGAACAGTGAACAGAGCTGCGCTGCTTAGCTTTAGTAGGGGCGGTCGCCGTACCGCCCATTTACAAAGCCCTTTGAGGGCGAAAGATCATAGCGAGGGTGCGTAAGCCCCTCGTAACAAAACGATAGCTATGTTCTATCGATTCTAATCAATACCCCCAGCCTCCTAAATCTCTAGTCCTCTATCTCATTCGCATTCCGGCAAACCCTGAAGCCGGTGTTATTGTAGGTAGTGTCTGCATGATTTCCACAATTATACCACGACAGCGGGCAGTACTGCAGCATAGTGCTGTAAGATGCCCCACAGGTCACGTGGTGAATCCCAGAGCTCGGGCCGTGAGGATCGGTGCAATCTCCGGGATTCCAGGTGGTATTCCAGCGATCCCAGACCCATTCCCAGACGTTGCCCGTCATGTCATGAACAGCCAGCTCATTCTCCTGTTTGGTTCCAACTATATGAGAGGTATTGCCGCTGTTACCGGACCACCAGGCTATGTCATCAATAATGTTTGAGCCGGCATAAGTATAGTCATGTGTATTGAGTCCACCTCTGGCAACATAGAGCCACTCCATGTAGGTGAGCAAACGATAGCCGTTTGCCGTCCAGTCACAGGTGATAAAATCGTGGTTACTGCCATCTGTGTCCCAGCCGGGAGGCCAATTATCCGGAGCAACGCCATGATCTCCGTAAATGTAGGCGGGTTGAAGCCCTTCACGGAGGCTGCGTTTGTTGCAGTATTCCACGCAGTTAAACCATGAGACCCGGTAAACAGGATACTGGGGACCCGATCCATAGCCCTCTGCGGGGTTTTTCTTCATGACTTCCTGATAGAGGTATTGCGTGACCTCGTATTTATCCACCCAGAAGCTGGAAATGGTGATATCAGAGCCCTGCCAGTTGAAAGTTCCCCCGGGCACATAGACAAAGGTGGAGGGATAGCCCGGAGAGCTGTTGTCATCCGCTATCACTTTGAACCAGTAATTATCCCCATCCAGATCAAAACCTTCACCCGCCAAGTCCCAGGTAATCTGCAAACCTGTTCCGGAAACGATGTTTTCTCCCACAGCTCCACTGAGGAGCAGATTGGTGGGCTCGAGTGAATAAGTCTGCCCGCCGTCCACTGAGACCAGCACCCGCACATCGCAGGTTTCG
>JAZHDE010000110.1:0-5280 GCA_036584515.1 Candidatus Cloacimonadota bacterium
GAATTCCGGTTCCCAAACCGGAGCCGCAAGTATCCCCTGCTTGTGGCATTGACCTACAACAGCCTGATCTGCTGCACAAAATACGCCTGTAATAGCGTAATTCGTGGATACAAATCAACAGAAAGTGCATATATTTCCACAAATCTGCGATTTGCTCAAGACACGAAAATAGCTATAGACATATACCGCATAAAGTTACGATAGTGTTAAGAATTGGAACAAACTATGCCTATATATATACCTATAGTTCCGAATTCCGGTTCCCAAACCGGAGCCGCAAGTATCCCCTGCTTGTGGCATTGACCTCCTAAGTCAAACCCTGTGGACCCCTTCTTCGGAAGGGGTTTTTTATTTGAAACAACTATCCGGAGCAGAGGCTGTCAGCATTCTGCCACACTCGTATTTACCAGCGCACAATTGTGTGTTTAAACTAGTGGCTCAGATTGCAGCCTGATCATCCCTTGGCACTGGCTTTGAGGATCTCTCCCACGGTGTAAAGCGAGCCTCCGCCAATAATCACATCCCCGGATGCTGCTTCTGCCAGAGCTTGCCGGTAGGCAGAGGGGACATCCGCACAGGCCGTGGCAGGAACCTCATACCGGGCGATAGCTTTCATCTGTGCTTCCACAGTTGCAGCTCTTTCCGAATGATTCTGTGCCACATAGATTTGCGAGGCTTTACTGCAGACCAGATGGATCATCTCGCTGTAGTCTTTATCTGCCAGTATCGAAAGCACAAATTTCACCTTGCGTCCCGGATAGATCTGCTCCAGGGATTCCATCAGAGCAGTGATGCCCTGCACGTTGTGGGCTCCATCCAGGATAAAGGCCGGTTCGTGATGAATCACCTGCATTCTGCCTTGCCAGTTTATCCTGGCCAGAGCATGCCGCAAGGATTCTTCACTGAGTTCCAGATCCAGCTTCTCCAGGTATAGGATGAAAGACGTGAGCGCCAGACTGACGTTGTGCGCCTGATGTGCTCCGATCAGATTTGCCCGCAGTCCCCGGAAACGATGCTGTTTGAATTCATAGTTCCACTCGGTACCCAAAGGACTCAGCTTCAGGTCTGTGACCATGATATCTTTGCCATATTGATAAACGGGGACAGATTTGGCTTCTGCCATTTCCTGAATCACGGCTTTGGGGCTGTCGTCCAGCTTTCCCAGCACCAAGGGCACGCCTTCTTTGATGATGCCGGCTTTTTCTCTGGCGATCAGTTCCAGAGTGTTGCCCAGGGTCTTGACGTGGTCCAGGCCTATGCTTGTTATGGCGGTTATATCGGGAATCCAGAGATTCGTGGCGTCCAATCTGCCGCCCAGACCCACTTCCAGGACAGTGTGTTTCACCTCATGTTTGCGGAAAAGCAGGATAGCCAAGGCGGTGGTGATCTCAAAGAATGAGGCATCGCAAGCTTCAAAGAGTTGTTCATGCTCGGTGAAGCAAGCCAGTACTTCTTCAAAATCCAAGTCTCTCCCATCTATCCTGAAGCGTTCTGTGTAATTGATCAGATGGGGAGATGTGTTCAGCCCCACGTTTCCCTCCAGAGTTCGGCACAGGGCTTCCAGGCTGGCACAGACGCTGCCTTTGCCATTTGTCCCTGCGATGTGGAAACCTCTCAAGCCTTCCTGCGGCTGACCCAGAGCCTTCCAAAGTTCCTGCATTCTTTCCAGACCAAGCTTCACGTTTCCGGAATACTTCCGGTAGATGTGTTCTAAAAACTCGTTGTATTGCACTTCTTCTCCTGTTTGGCTGTATCCATAAAAAAAGCCGTCCGAAGACGACTTTTATTTTATAACTGTGATGGCCGGGAAGACCTCTTTAGAAGGTCGGTTCGGCGGGGCGGAATTGATCCGGGAAAATCATGGCCTTGAGGGCAGTGGAATCGTTTTTCCTCAGGTTATAGGCTTCCGGATTCGTCTTCCAGATATTGATGTATTTCTCGACGGCTTCCGTCTTGCGGCTGCCGTTTGTGGCGGTCTGTTCGTCGATATAATCCAAATCCTCGGTCATCATATTCTGCAATTGAGTGGGCTCCATGTTTTCATAGAAAGCCTTGGGCAGATAGTGATTGAAATAGGATTTGAGGTTCGGACAAACAACGATGACACCGATGTTGTCTCTGGTTTCAGTGCCTACCATATCCTGGACATACTTGCCATAGACAATGTAAGAAGTCTTCAGACGTGCTGTTTCCGGGCAGAAGTTGATTCTTTCCAGATACCTTCTGCTGGGATCGGATTTCTTACGTGTATTGTATAGGAGCTGGAGGTCTCCGCCAAAATCTGTTTGGTTTTCACGGATATAGTCTGTTGTGGCTACCCAAATCTCTTTCATATTGTTGATACAATCATCCACGTTCTTCTCTTTATCGAGATTAAAGAAATGCGGTATTGCCAAAACAAAGATCAAGGCTAGAAACAATATCACGCTTAGAACAGTATAAACCGAGATTCCGTTCTGCTTACGCAACATAATAAACTCCTGAATATATTACTTCCAATATGCTTTTCTGAAGAGCCAATTCTCGTCAAGCCTTTTTTGGGGGACCCAGGACTTTGGCGATGTAATTGTAAGTCTCGGGGACGTCCTTAAATCTATCCCGATAGTCTTCTTCTGCATCTATCCGGACGTTCCGTATCCGTTTTGCCACTTTGGTTTCTCCCCAGTTATAGGCCGCCAGCACCAAAGTCCAATTGTCGTTGAACCTGCCTTTCAGGTAGAGCAGATACTTGGCTGAGGTTTTCAGATTGTAGAGGGGCGTGTAGAGCAGCCGGGGATCGTGATCATCGACCAGATAGTGGGCAGTGCTTTGCTTTACCTGTCCCAATCCAATGGCATGCCGGGGTGAAACTGCCAAGCTGCGGAAAGCGCTTTCCGTCTTGATCAGGCGATAGAAGATCACTGGGTTGATCTTGTAATACAGTGCCACGCCCACAGTCATGATCCGCACTGAAACCGGATTGTAGATCAGGATAACAAGCAGAAGCAGCGCTGTGATCGGATAGATCAGAGATTTCTTCCCCTTTTTTGAGCCGGATTTCTTCATTCTAGACCTGAAAAAAACCGGAAGCCAATGCATGAGGCTCCCGGTTCAAACAATTGTCCGCTTTAGATCAGAGACTTCTTATAGTCGTTGAGCTTGAGGACGTGAGAAACTTCTTCGTTGATGATCCGGGCCAGAGCTTGCCGGGCTTTGGGGTTATTGATGGAATCGTTGATAGCATGGAAAAAGAGCAAGGTGTCTTTTTCGAAGGTGATGGCATAGTTGACGATTCCCATTAGGTCCGAGGCTTCGGTTGCCATCTTGATGGCGGAGTTTTCACTATCAAATACTCTGGCATCGACGATGGTTTTCAGGTAGCTGGAGACCATGTCCCAATCCTGGCTGAGTTCGAGCACGATCTCGTCCATATCATCCCTGAGACCCAGGAAGGTCTTTTCGTGGTTGAGTTCCTGATCTCTCAGGAAGGCCAGAAATTCGATGGCCTTGGCATCCAGATCTTTCCTTTTGGTGGCTTCATGATAGAAAGCATAGCCGTTTCTTTCGATCTGCACGGCCAGTTCGATAATCTCGTTCAATGAATAGCTTGCCATAATTATTCTCCTCTTCTTTTATCTAAGAATCGCTGTTTCTAATAAGTTCTTCGTCAGGCCGGATTTGTCAAGCAGAAAATGGAATTGGCTCTCGGATGAGCTGAGGTCTCTTGACATTTTTCCCTCCCTCTACTTTGGCTGGAAGTTGAGCAGCTCAGAAGAACTGTCTGGCGTTACCCGGTAGGTCGGATATGCCAGGGCTATGTGCTTTTCCTGTGTAAACTTTCGTAGCACCTCTTCCCAAATGGCTTCTGTTGTGCCGCGGCGCTTGCGAATCTCGGTAAGATAGCGAATTGTCAGCACAATTCCACTCTCTGCCACGGAAGTGTAAATTTTTGGGGTAAGGTTATGATAGAATATCAGATATTGCTTTGATGCTTTCAGGATTTCGGCTTCCACATCGGCTGTCAGAGGCAGAGACTTATCATCGGCTATAGCCTGCAGTATCTGTTTTGCATGTTCCCAATCACTATCAAAAGTAACCATCACCGGTATCTCGTTCCAGATATACTTGAAGCCCATATCATAGTTGCAAAGAGGTTGCAAGAAAACACTGCCATTGGGAATATGAACAATCCTGCCGGTACTTTGATCCGCCTTTACCCAGTTGCCTATCTCAAGAATCGTAAACTGAAAGGGCCTGACATCTATCACGTCGCCGGAATTATCTCCAATCTGAATACGATTCCCAACTTCAAATGGCCTTCGCCAGAGGATAAACACCCAGCCGGCAAGATCTGCCAACATGTCCTTTAAGGCAATGGCCAAACCGGCACTCATCAGTCCGATGAAGGTTGTGAGCGAGCTGATGCCCTCGAACCATACTCTTGCTACAATCAGTACTGTGATGATTGTAAGCGAATAGGTGATCGTCTTTTTCCAGCGAAAACGTGTCTTGGAATCGCTTGCCTGACGTACAACAAGACGGATCAGAAGACGTTGTATTATGATGCCAACAATGATGATGGCCAGTGACAAGACGATTTTGTTGATGGGTTCATTCCGCAGATAGGCGGCTATCGTTTCAAGTGTATCCATCATATTATCTTACTCCCTTGGAAGAGAACTCGGGATCATCCAAAATCCCTTACTGACACATGAACCTATAAAGTAATAGCTTGTCAATTCGTTTTTTTTCATCCACTCCAGACGTCACGTCTCGAATCAGGCTATACTATCTGGCGGGGAATCTGATAGGGCAACCTTGCCAGAAGCTCGTAATTCACCATTTTGGTTAGCTCGGAAAAGGAGGCGACGCTAATGCTCAAATCACCTTGCTTGCCAATCAACACAACTTCATCACCGACCTGAACGTTTGGCACGCGGGTCACATCCACAATAAACATATTCATGTTTACCATGCCAACCACATCGGCTTTTCTGCCTTTGATCAGAACATGTCCTGTGTTGCTCAGACTTCTGCTATAGCCATGATGATAGCCCACCGGTATTGTCGCCAGACGCATCTTTCCCGTTGCCAGGTAGGCATTTCCGTAGTTCACAAAATTACCCGGCAACACAGACTTCACGCTCATCACTCTGGTTTTCCAGCTAAGCACTGGCTTGAGAGGATCCCGCAGAAACCGAGAATCCTCCGAAAGGAGGTTGTGCATTTTGGTTTCCATACTTGGCCAGATGCCATATTGTGCGATCCCAAACCGGACCATATCCATGGTAGTATTGGGAT
>JAZHDE010000111.1:0-5194 GCA_036584515.1 Candidatus Cloacimonadota bacterium
TACTTGATCTCTTCCTTGCCATAGGTACCGAACACAATGCCGTTGCTGGTGCTGTCCATTATCCAGGAAAAGGTGCTATTGTCGAGAGATGAAATACTTGAAAACCTTTGTATAGAGAAAAACAAGTTCATTCTCTGTAACGTTGGATTTTTATCTAAACGAATGGCAAACACGTCTAACTACTTTGTCCGTGAAGAACTGGGCAAACGTCTTGCCACATACACCGGCACCGGCGAGCTGGATATCATCATCGCCGAGATGTTGGAAGACCTGTTGTATGGCGTCCGGGCCACAGCTCTGTTTTACATTTATTACAAGCGTCAGGATGCTCCTGAAGTGATCATCAAGACCTTGGAAAAGACCTATAAATCCGTGCCTTGGGAGAGTGAAACCATCTGTTTTGAGATGTGGAAACGCTCTCCGGAGATCATGCGGGAACAGATGTCCTGGTGGGCAGATTCCCCGGATGAGCTCAAGCGCGCCATGGCGATGCACGGCATGGAAAACATCGCTTCCCGCAACCCGCAATACATCCTCACCTTTGTCTCCAGGCTTTTGGATGACGAGAGCGAGGAAGTGCAAAAGAAGATCAGCCACATTCTCACCCAAGTGGCGCGGCAAAGGCCTCTGCAGTGTTACACCAATATCCGCAGATGGCTCACAGAAGCCGATGAAAAGAGGGTTCGCACTATTTGGCAGACCATGAAGAAACTGGCCAATATCTATGGGCAGCGTTCCAACCGCGACAAGAGCCAGGACTTCATAAATTATACCCAGCGCACCATTGCGGAGTGGAAACAAGATTCCCATCCCAAGGTGCAGCAGATGGGGCATAGGCTGAGCCAGATCATCAACAAGAAATAAGCCCCCATGTCCACAAGGTCCGAAAAGCTTTATATCATCCTGGTGGAGCCGGTTTATGCCGGAAACGTGGGTGCTGTGGCGCGGGTGATGAACAATTTTTCCCTCTCCAAGCTCCGTATTGTGGGTGCGGTGCCGGAGAAAAATGACTTTTATCTGGCGGTGCATTCGGAGGAGATTCTGGAGAATGTGGAGCTCTTTGACAGCCTGGAAGAGGCTGTGAGGGATCTGGACCGCGTGATCGCTTTCAGCCGTCGAGTGGGCAAGACCAAGCCCATCGATCTGTCTCCCTCCGAGATGGGCAAGTATGTGGCAGAGGTCCCCGAACTCAAAGTGGGGCTGGTCTTTGGCAGAGAGACCTACGGGCTCACCGATCCCGAGGCGGATCTCTGTCCGCTGCGTTGTCATATCCCTGCCAATCCGGCTTTTCCTTCCTTCAATCTGGCTCAGGCGGTGGCGATTGCCTCTTGGGAAATCTATAGCTATCCTTTGGAGCACAAAGCACCCAAAGAGGGTGGGGAAGAGGCGGCAGGCGGATTAGAGCTTGACAAAATTCAGAGCTACATGCTTGATGTAATGAACGAGATTGGTTTTTTCCGATCGCATGAAAGCACCAATTGGGAAGTCTTTCTCAGCCGGATGTTTCATCAGCTTAATCCCTCTCAGGAGATGCTTTACCGCTTTAGGCAGATGTTCAACCGCTTTCATGTGCTGGTCAAAGGCAAAGGCAAGGGATACGAATAAGTTTCACGTCCATTTTAGGAGATTCTGATGGAAGATAAAGAGCTCAGATACAAGGAAATCTACAGATACGTGGAGAGCTTTTTCTGGGATCACGAAGACCCCGTTTTGGTGATCAGGAATTCACGCAACTATCAAGAGGGCTACGACGCCTATGGTCTGACGGATGATGAGTTGCACCAGCTCAAACACCAAGTGCTGGATAAATTTGAGCTCAGTCCTCTGGAATTGGCGGAGCTGGGCACCATCTTTATCCGCACCGGCAAGTTTGAATTTGGCTCTCTGGCCATTCTGCTGTTGAAAAAGCACCGTCCCCGCCTCACCCGGGAGATCTTTGAGATCGTTTCCACCTGGTTTGACAAAGGCGTGGAAAACTGGAGCCATTGCGATCTGCTGGCCAGCAAAATACTGCCTGTCTGCCTGGAATTGGGCTTGTGCAGTCTGGAAGATCTGGAGCTCTGGCGCAAAAAGGAATCCAAGTGGGCACGTCGCGCAGCAATCCTCACCCTACTCTATCCTGCCCGCATGGGTGCCGATCCGCAGAGCCTTCTGGATTTTATCGATCCCCTGATGAAAGACCGTGAAAGACAGGTGCAGCAAGCCTTGGGACGCTTTCTCTCCAAGCTGAGGGAAAATCATCCCGCCATAGTGGAAGAATTCTTGCTCACTCATAAAACCAAGCTTCCCCGCTTGCTTAATGGCAGCAAGGAACCTGATCCCAAGCCGGAACAGAAGAAGAAAAAGTTCCACACCAGGCCCAAGAAGACAGGAAGACCCGCCAGAAACTAAGTGACAGGTAAGCCCGGAGGAAGCCGGACCGAATCTTTTTTTTATACAGACTCGAGTTTCTTTTTTAAGGAGTTCCAATGAAAAAGCTGTTTATCATGTTGGGCTTGCTTTTGCCCCTGCTGCTCAGCGCTGCCACTTATAGCCTAAAGATCAGTCTGGAAGCACCCGCTTCCTTCACAGAAGAGGCTTTTATGGCCTCTGGATACGGCTTTATCACCGCTCCCGGATGTCCACGGCTGCCCTATAAAACAGTGAATATCCTGCTGCCCAGCGGAGTGGAACTGCTCTCCCAAAGCTCTCGCCTTTCCGGCCTGAACCGCATTTCAGCTCCTGAACCTCAGCTTAATCCCGGTTATATCTCCTCTGAGGGACTGCTGGATAGAGAGGGAAGTTTTGAGCCGCAGAACCGGGTGCACTGCCTGGGGCTGAAGAAATGGGGCGAGCTGAGCTATCTCAGCTACAGAGTGCTGCCGGCAGCCTATGAAAACGGTGCCTGGCAGTGGGAAGACAGCTTTTCTGTGAATATCGAGCACACAGAACCGGAGCGGATGGGGCAGAGGCTGCCGGCAACCTTCTCGGATCGAGCCTTCTTTGCCAATCCCGAGACTTTGGAACGCTGGTATAATACAAGTGCTTACCGCGAGCTGTATTATCTGGTGATCAGCTCGCCGGAGCTCTATCAGGCTGCTGCTCCATTGATCGACTACCGCTCGAACTATGTGACTTCCTTTATGGATATTGCCACGATTCTGCAGAGCTTTCCGGGTGCCAATGGAGCCGAGAAAGTTCGTAATTTCCTGATCCAATTCTCCCAAGCTCACAGCCTGATCTATGTGCTGCTGATCGGAGACGTGGACGTCGTGCCCACCGCTTATCTCTGTCCGGAGCCGAACGGCTATGAAACCGTGGCTTCAGACTTTTACTACAGTGATCTCACCAGCATCTGGGACACCGATAGCGATGGACGCCTGGGTGAGTATTATGCCCAGGAAGGGGAAGAGGACTGGCTGGTGGATTACACTCCGGAGTGTTTTGTGGGGCGGATCTCCACCAATAATCCGGCACAAGTGACAGCTATCTGCAACCGCACTGTGGCCTATGAACAGAGCACCGCTGCCTGGAAACAGAAAGTGCTTCTGCCCGCTGCATTTTTGAACTATCATGATGAACCGGAGCTGGGGCTCTTGCAGACCGACGGCGCTACCTACTCCGAGTATCTGACCAATACTATCCTGAATGAATATCAAACCACTACCATGTATGAAAGACTGGGTTATCTGCCCTCCTACGATAGTGATCTGGATCTGGACTACAATACCCTCAAGGATCAGCTCAGCAGCCAAAGCTGGGGCATCCTGAACTGGAGCGCTCACGGCAGTGCTACCTCCAGCTCCCGCAAGGTCTGGATGAACGATGATAACTTCAACAACCTGCCCGATAACTGGGAAATGGAGTGGCAGGATATGGTGGATCGGGAGAGTTTTGACAACCTGGTCAATCAGGACGGTCTGGTGCTCTTTGCTGCCTCTTGCAACAATGGCATGCTGGATGGAAACTACACCTCTTTGGGCGAGTACAGCCTGATCAAAAAGACCGTGGGCACCATCGCCGGAACCCGCACCGGATGGTACAAAGTGGGCTGGCGCAATCCCGGTTGGGGCGGCCTTTCCTCCTATAATTATCACTGGCTGGAAAACTTCACTGCCAATCGGATGAGCATGGGTGTGGCGCAGGCCTACGCCAATCTCCTGCATACTCAGATCTATCTCTTTGGTGATCCTGCCGATAGTGGCGGCATCATCTATCCGGAGCTGCAAAACATCTATACTTACATGCTGTTTGGTGATCCGGCTCTGGGCGAACCCAATGCCTCAACCTACCCTACTCGCAACTTTCTGATCTACGAACCCTCGGGAGACAGCGGCTATCGCCTGCAAAATGCCCTGCATGCCATGCAAACGGCATACATGGATATGAACAACCTAAACGTGGTTTATACAGACGTCCTGATCCCGGTGGGGAGCTACAATCCTCAGAGTTACCTAAGCAAGTTCAGCGCTATCTTCTGCCTCTTCAATGATGAGGAAGACCCCTATTTCCTGATGCCAGGAACGGATGATTACAGCCAGCTCCTGAACTATTTGGAAGGTGGTGGCTCCATTTACCTGGAAGGCCCCGGGAACTATGGTTCAGCGGATCCTTTCTGGGATAGATTCCGCATGCATCAGCCCCTGAATACCGTCGTACCAATCTCGGAGATCAACTACGAGGGTCCGGATACGGGGAATTGGGACTACACGGGGACAGAGATGGTCTCGCCCTTTGTGCTGCTGCCGGAAGGAGACACTCTGTTTTGGACTCTGGATGGCGAAACAGGTCATATTCTCAGCGTCTTTACTCTTCAACTGGATGGTTCCCGCACGATAGGCAGCCTCTTCCGTCTGGCTGGTGTTGAAGAAGGTGAAAACAGTTATCAGGAGATGGTGGAGGTGCTGGTGCAGTACCTGATCTATGGCTACTTTGCCTCCAATAACGAGCCCCTTCAGCCCCGTCTGAGGCTTTCCAGCTATCCCAATCCCTTCAATCCCAGCACCAGAATAGCTTTTGAGCTTGCCACCGCAGGCAGAACCACGCTCAAGCTTTACAACCTCAGAGGACAGCTTCTAAGTGAGCTGCTGAATACCCAGCTTGCTGCCGGAGCGCATGAACTGCAGTTTGAAGGCAGAGATCAGGCAGGCAGAAGCCTCTCCAGCGGGATCTATTTCCTGCGTCTGGAGCAAGGCGGAAAGAGCCAAAGCCTCAA
>JAZHDE010000112.1:0-23499 GCA_036584515.1 Candidatus Cloacimonadota bacterium
ATTAGGGATTAGGGACTAGGGATTAGAGCTGCGCTGCTTCGCTTTGGTAGAGGCGTTCGCCGTACCGCCTACTCATAACTGGTCTGCCAAACTCCGTTTTGGCAGAAGTAACGGGAAAAGCCTCTGGCCTTTGTGCCAATTCGGAGATTGGCAGACCAACTGTCACCAGGACGTTGGCCACTAAGATGGCCTTTGTGTCAATTCGGAGATTGGCACACCAACTGCTTTTGCATCCCCTATCGAACCACCACAAAATCAGACTGTTCCACATCTCTACCCAATGAATCTTTCCACAGCCTCATTTTTCTCTTTACAGATTCCAGTCTGATAGTATTATTGCAAAAGGCTTGGAAAAGTAGCCAATATGCTTTAAGTTGATGATTGTAATGTGCTGAGCCTCAAGAGCATGGCTGTATAGCGAGCCTTTCGAGCTAATAAAAATAATGAAATAAAGGGAAAAACGACTATGGAGAAGGAATGGGTTCTGCCCAGGAAGCTTTCTGATGAAGAACACCAGTTCGTTGATGGTCTCACTGCCAGCCTGAAGTGTCCCTACCAGATAGCTGAATTGCTTTTTCGCAAGGGGATCAAAAGCGAGGAAGAGATCAATGGGTTCTTTCAGCCCAGTATGTCCAAGTTGCACGATCCTTTCCTCTTTTCGGAGATGGGCAAGGCTGTGGAGCGCATACAACAGGCAATTGACAATCATGAAAGAATCACTATCTACGGAGATTACGACGTTGATGGCACCACTGCCACAGCTCTGCTCTATCTGGGGCTGAAACGGATAGGCGCAGAAATAGATTTTTACATCCCGCACCGGATGATAGATGGTTATGGCCTGTCTTTGAACAGTCTTGATTTCCTGCGTGATAGCGGATCCTCGCTGATTATCAGTGTGGATTGTGGAGTCAATGCCCAGGAAGAAATTGAGGCCATCAATGCCATGGGTATGGAGATCATCATCACCGATCACCACAACCCAAAGGACAATCTGCCTCCTGCTTATGCCATCATCAATCCCAAGCTGCCGGATTGCAACTATCCCTATCCCGATCTGGCGGGAGTGGGAGTGGCATATAAACTGCTATGTGCTGTATATCAAAAGGTTGGGATCGATACTGAGGAAAACCTGATGAAGTATATGGATCTGGTGGCGGTAGGCACAATTGCCGATATAGTTCCCCTCACGGGAGAGAACCGCATCTTTGCCTTCATCGGGCTCAAGCACCTGATCGATAAGAAGAATCTGGGACTCAATGCCCTGATCCAGATCTCTGGCATGAATCATAAATCTTTGGATGCCACGGACATAGTCTTTGGCATTGCCCCCAGGATTAATGCTGCTGGCAGAATGGGCAGTGCAGCCATGGCAGTCGAGCTTCTGATCTCCACGGAAGAGGAAAAAAGCCAGGAATTGGCTGAGATCATCGAACGTCAGAACTCTCTGCGTCAGCAGGAAGATCAGAAGACCTTTTATGAGGCCTGTGGCATCATCGAAAAGAAGTATATGGATATTGATAAAACTTCTTGTATGATAATCTCTTCGGACGATTGGCATCAGGGTGTGATCGGGATTGTTGCCTCCAAGCTGGTGGAAAAGTACTACCGTCCGGTGATTATGATATCTTTCAAGGATGGCTTTGGCAGCGGTTCGGGGCGCAGCGTGGCTGATTTTGATCTCTTTGCTGCCCTCAAGGAAACCCAGGGCAATCTGCATAGTTACGGAGGCCACAAGTATGCGGTGGGACTGACTATATATCAGGAATATATCGATCGCTTTGAGAATGAGATCAGTCGCTATGTGGCGGACAACATGAAGTTGGAACAGATCAAGCCTCCTCTACTGCTGGATTATGAGGTGGAGCTCTATGATATTCATGACTATCTTCTGGATTGGATGGAGCGCTTTGCGCCCTTCGGCCCGGAAAACTCACGTCCGGTCTTTGTGACCCACAATGTAACCGTTGCCAACTATCCCTATAACGTGGGGCGCAACCATCTTAAGATCAAGGTCTTGAAAGATGGAGTTACTCTGGATCTGATCGGATACAATCTGGGAGACTACCTGCCGCTTCTGAAGAAAAACAGTCTGATCGACATAGCCTATACTCTGGAATACAACCGTTTTGGCAACAAAGTAAGCATCCAAGGAAAGCTCCGTGACATCCATATTGTCAAAGATTAGTCTTGTCTTTTTGCTTCTGCTCTGCGCTTGTTCTGGAGTGCCAAACCGGCCATCTTTGAGAGTGATGAAGGTGGAGGAAGGCAGCCTGATGCGTCCGGATCAGCCTTTTGCCAAGACCGTGTATGATGCCCGCAGCCGCACTTTGTATTGTATGGACCGGGTACGGCAACAGGTAAATATTTATCGCAATGGGGCTTTGGTAAATCGCTTGGGAGTGTCCGAAGCGGATCGGTTTTTGAAGCTTTCGGATATAGCTCTGGATCCCGATGGCAGCCTGCTCTGTCTGGATGGTTTGAACAAAAGGATTAGTAAGTTCAGCCAGGAGGGTGAAAGGATTAGCTCTTTCGAGCTTGCCGGGATAGTGCAACCTGAGTATTTCTGCATCAGTCCGGATCGGACCATCTTTATCTATGATGCTGCACCGGTGGAGATTATCTGCTTGAATTCATTGTCTTTGGAAGAGAACTACCGGTTTGGCCGCTTCCAACTACCCCAAGTATCTTCTTTGTCCTGCAGCAGCAACCAATTGGTGGCATACGATCAGGGGGCGGGAGTTAGCTATGTCTTCAGTACTTTGGGGGAGTTGATCCGGGATTATGCCGATCATAGAGTTTATGATGATTTTAATAACGCTTTTGTCTGGGATGGCATGATGCTTTCTGTTTATCGGGGCAATTCCTCCGAGGCGGAGCCCAGCCAGATACCATCTCTGGAACTGCTTTCCGGCGGCAGAGACCTGAAGATGAGCTATGCTCAGGGGAATCTGCTGCTCTATAACAACGTTTCTGCTCTTTCTTGCAGGGTGATTTACAACAACCGCTATGAATAAATTCCGCAGTCTGATACCGATCCTGATTGCCACTTTGCTGCTCAGCCTTTCACGTCTGCCGCTGCATCTGGGCTTCCTCTCCGTCTTTGCCTGGCTACCACTATTGTGGTATTTTGATTTAAGATATCACAAGCTCAGAGAGCTTTTCGTTGCTGCCCTGTTGTTTTGCGGGGTCTTTACCGCTTCTGTGCTGTATTGGATAGCCACTGTAACTTTACCCGGGCTGATCGGGATTTGGGTGATCCATTCCCTGTTCTATACTCTGGCTTTTTATGCCATTCAGAGGGTATGGAACAATCTGCCCAAGTTCCGCTATCCCATCTTTGTGGCGGTTCTGCTCAGCCTGGAGTATCTGATTCAATTTGGTGAAACCCGTTTCCCCTGGCTGAATATCTCTTATGCTCTCTCTGAGTACAATCTGTTTTTGCAGGCCCTCGATCTGGTGGGTCAGATCGGGCTCTCGGCATTAGTCTTGATCCTGTCTATCTGCTTGTATCAGGCATTGCGGGGACGTTACAAAGCCCTGATCCCGGCTGCTGTGATCATTGTTTTATGGGCTGGATATGGGCTCTGGCGCATTTCGGATATGGAGCTGGAGAAGCACGAGGCGGGCATCTTTATTGCTCAGCCCTCAATTCCCCAGGATAAGAAATGGGACGAGAGCTTTTATCTGGAGATTCTCTCCCGCTATGATAAGCTCAGCGCTGAGGCCAAGGCAGATTCTGCCAAGCTTTTGATCCTGCCGGAAGGTTCTTTCCCGGTGTATCTGATTCGTGATCCGGGACAATTGGCTCCACTGTATCAATTGATCCAGAATTATGGCTTGGAGTATTTTGCCGGCTTTCCGGATTACCGTCCCGCCCCCAGCGATCACGTAGATCCCAATTACTACTACAATGCTGCTGCTTTGTTTTCCGAGGTGGGAGACAGGCCTGAACCTTATTACAAGAACATCCTGGTTCCGGTGGGTGAGAGAATGCTCTGGCTGGATCTGTTTCCCTTCTTGTGGAAGCTGCAGTTTGGTCAGGCAAATTGGGAGTTTGGCACCGAACTCAAGTGGTATCGGAGCGGAGACTTTGAATTTTCGCCCTCCATTTGCTACGAGCTCGCCTTTCCGGAGCTCTATCACAAATCTGCCATACCCAAGGGTCCAGAAGGCTACCGTAAGACAGACTATCTGGTCAATATCACCAATGATGCATGGTTTGGCACCAGCTATGGTCCTTGGCTGCATGGGATTATGACGAAGTATCGGGCAATCGAAAACCGGGTGCAGATCTATCGTGCTGCTCAGACCGGGATCTCCATGATCATCGATCCCATGGGCAGAACTCTGAATCAAACCAAGCTTTTCGAACTGAGTAATATTACGGCTCCGCTCTATATATCGCGGAGTATTCCGCCGATTAGAAGGATCTACCGGTATCCCATGCTAATCGTTCTCTTTGCCATAACTATCTTCATCTGGGCTTGTATAAAGAAGCTCAGGAAAGAGGAGAGGTCATGAAAAAGCACTATTACACCATCGGAGAAGTGGGCAATTTGCTGGATCTCAAACCCTATGTGATCCGCTATTGGGAAACAGAATTTCACCAATTGCGTCCCCGAAAGGATGAAGGCCGGATCCGTAAGTATTCCGAAGAGAACATCCTGCTCCTGAAAAAGATCAAAGCGATGCTCTATGATCAGAAGTTCACAATCGAAGGAGCTCGTCAGAAGCTCAAAGTGGATCGCAAGGCTCAGCGCAGCTATGAGGATCTTAAGCAGGGAGAGCAGGCCGAGATCCGGCTGGAGGATACTTCACACAATCATGAATCAACTACCAAGCAAAAGCATGCAGCCCGGGAACTCCGATCTTTGCTGCAGCAATTGATAAGTAAATGCCACTCATTGCAAGGGAGCAATAAATGAATTTTCAAGATATTATCAAAACTCTCCAGGATTTTTGGGCTGGCCAGGGAGCCAGTCTCCTGCAACCCTATGACCTGGAGATGGGAGCGGGCACTTTTCACCCTGCCACCTTCTTTGGAGCTTTGGGAAAGGCTCCGACCTCGATTGCCTATCCTCAAGCCTGCCGTCGACCCAAGGATGGACGTTATGGCGAAAACCCCAATCGGTTTCAGCACTATTATCAATTTCAGGTGATCATAAAGCCCTGTCCGGATGAGATCCAGAACCTTTATCTCAAAAGTCTGGAAGCCATTGGAGTGGAGATAGCCAAGCATGATATCCGCTTTGTGGAAGATGATTGGGAGTCGCCCACTTTAGGAGCCTGGGGGCTGGGCTGGGAAGTATGGCTGGATGGCATGGAGATCAGCCAATTCACCTATTTTCAACAGGTAGCGGGCTTTGATTGCAAGCCGGTGCCGGTCGAGCTAACTTATGGTTTGGAACGTCTTGCCATGTACATTCAGGGAGTGGACGACTATCGTGAGCTGAAGTGGAACGATACTCTGAAATATGCCGATCTGTATTTCCATAGAGAAGAAGAGTTTTCGCATTACAACTTCACTGCTGCCAATACGGAGCAGCTCTTCCGCTTCTTCAATGATTATGAGCAGGAATGCGGAGCTTTGCTGGAGCATAAACTGGTCTATCCGGCATATGATCAGTTACTGCGCTGCTCGCATACTTTTAACCTGCTGGATGCCAGAGGGGTGATCAGCGTGACAGAACGTGCTGCCTATATCGGCAGAATCAGAAACATGGCCAAAGCCTGTGCCACAGTGTATCTGGAGAAGTATTATCCGGGGGTGGAAGAATGAAGACCTACACCGGGATTTTGGAACAATTGACTGCCTTCAAGGCAAGTCTTTTGCAAATTGCAGAATATACCGATCCCTTTGGCAAACTGCATTGCGTCGTAATCTTTGATAAGGATCCGCAAGACCTGGTGCCGGGCATGAAGCCAGTTCGAAACTGGTGCGTCAGAAACAAGCTGCCTTTTCCGCTGGTGGTGGATCGAGAGTTCATAGAGAGTTCACAGGATTCATATCCCCTGGAATTGCTTTCCTTTAGCCATCATTATCGTAACATCTATAATGCAGTGGACATGCTTGCCGGCTTGAAACTACAGAAAGCCGATGTCCGTCTGCAGATGGAGCGGGAATTGAAAAGCAAATGGCTGCTCACACGCATGGCTCTCTTGGAGCATAGTCTGTCTGAAACAAGGACAGCAGGACTCATCCGGATGTCTGTTTCTTCCCTGCTCCCGGTCTTCAAGGGATTTCTCTTCCTTTCCGGAACGGGCATAGCTCAGGAGCTTGGAAGCCTGATGGAGCAAACCCAGAAGGTCACCGGGATGGATCTGAGCCTGATTCGCACGCTATCAAACTCCAAAAAGACAGACCTTCAGACTGCAACCCAATACTTGGGCATAATCTCTGCTCTACTGAAGTTTCTGGATGAGGGAAAGCTATGATCCGCACCGATTACCGCTTTGGCAACAGCAAGTGTAAAATGCTGGCTCTTGCCATCCACAATGGTCATGATATGCCCGATAAGCTTTTGGATAATAGTGGAACTGACGAAGCAACCCGGTTACGGGAGGAAGATCCCCACACTGGCACTATAGCTGCTCTTTTCGAGAATAGCATCATAGTACATGACAGCCGTTTTATGGTGGATCTGAATCGCGTGATTCAGGATTCTGTGTATCAGGATCCGGATGATTGTTGGGGACTGAAAGCCCGGAAGAATCCCATCAGCCTGGATTACCTATTTGAATTGCACTCGCTGCACAAAGCCTGGTACGACGTATTGAAGTATCAGCTGGACAGGATATTACAATTCCAGCCACAGATACTTATCCTGGATATTCACAGCTATAATCATCGCAGGAAGGGAGCTGATCAGCCTCAGGATGATCCTTTGGTGAATCCAGATATAATCCTGGGTAGAAGCAATCTGCATCCCAAGTATTACCCTCTGATCGAGAAGCTGAGAACCAGGCTCGATGGTAAGCTCTGGCAGGATAAAGCTCTAGATTGCAGGTGCGATGTGAAATTCAGTGGAGGCTATCTATCCCGCTGGATTAACACGAACTATCCCGATCGTGCCATCTGCCTGGCTGTGGAGTTTAAGAAGATCTGGATGGACGAATGGAGTGGAGAGGTCTTCGAACCAGGCTTCAGCGAATTGAAGACTCTGTTTACGGAGCAGGTATCAGATTTTTGCAAGACGGACTTGAGCGGTAGAATCTCTTAGATAATAGGGCTCCAGTTCTGCTATCTCATCAAAGTTAAAAGCCTTTTCCCTGCCCTTGAGATGGTGTAGAGCAAAGAGGCCTGCTGCATTGCTGACCGGACTGGGGGAAAGGCCTGTGCGATAGTCTTGATTTGCTGCTTGCAGGGCTTTCAGCACTTGGGCTGTGCCGGAGCCTGTCACTATCGGGTTCTGGAGTTGGAGAGCATTAATCTCACCAGGTTTACCGACCCGCGGAGGAAGCAGCTCATTGAGCTCACTGTCATAAAGAGCATAGTAAATCTCGCTCATCTTTGCATCCACTACACTTAGGATCTGTGCTTCACATCCATAATAGACAGCCGCCGCCAGCTCCAGGCTATTATAGGGATAGATTGGGATGGATATACCCATAGCCAAGCCTTTGGCAGTTGCCAACCCTATCCTGAGTCCGGTAAAGGAACCGGGGCCATTGGCCAAAACTATCCCACTCAGTGAGGATTTATTAATCCCGCAGAACTTCAGCGCATAATCCATGGCAGGAAGGAGTGTTTCGGAATGAGTGATATTCAGGGCGAAGTAACTGCTATAAAGAATCTCCTGGGCTGTGCCCAAAGCGATGGAACCGGAGTTCTGTGTGCAATCCAGAGCCAGAAGTATAGCTTGGGGCATAGACCTAATTGTCTTTCATCCACTCGTCGTAGAGTGTCTCAAAACGAAGCTTGTGAGAGGCTTCTTCTGAAGCGAGCCTGCGAAACAGGGTGGAGAGCTCCGGATCGGGGAACTTGACAGACATCTCGGAGTACAGCTTGGTAGAGGCTTCTTCCCGTTTCATAGCGCGGATCAGAAGGTTCTGATAGCTGAGATCGAGGTCTTGTGGCTCAGCGCTGAGATACTCACTGATCTTTAGGTTTGGCACGTGTTTGATCTTCTCTTCCTGCACGCCATTACGGCGTATGTTTTCAATCACAACTATGTGACCCATTTCCATGGCTTCAAGCTCTTTGAGCATCTCCAGCCGGGCTTGAAACTTGCTTTCTTTTTGCAGGTCACGATAGTATTGAACCGCTTCTTTTTCGCGTTCGATGGCAAAATCCAAGATTTCGTTAAAATGTCCTATTTCCATTCTTTCCTCTTATGTCAAATCTGCCTAAAGCCCCAATAGAAAGAAAAAAGCGGGAAGATCGCTCTTCCCGCTATATCAGTATTAGTCGATTGGTTCGAACATATCTTTACCAACTCCACATTCCGGGCAAACGTAATCTTCGGGCAGATCCTCAAAGAGCACGCCATCATTCTCGGCGGGGTCGTAGATATATCCACAAGCGATGCATTGGTACTTTTGCATATGTTCCTCCACTTTAGTAGGTTTCTTTAAAAATTTCGAAATATGCCTGGGGGTGCAGACAGCAGGGGCAAAGCTTGGGTGCTTCTGTCCCTTCATGGATATAGCCGCAATTCAGGCACTTCCAGAAGAAGGTCTCATCTTTTTTGAAGACTTTCATATCCTTGACGTTTTCATAAAGCTTGCGGAAGCGAAGTTCGTGAGATTTCTCCACTTTTGCCACCAGACGGAAGGTGGAAGCTATCTCTTTGTATCCTTCCTCATCGGCTATTTCGGCAAAGAAGGGATAGAGCTCTGTCCATTCTTCTTTCTCACCTTCGGCGGCATATTTGAGATTGCTGAGGGTATCCTCAGGGCTCCAGCCCACCGGGTAAGAAGCAGTGATATTCACCACTTCGCCTTCCAGGCCATTCTTCTGCAGATGCTTGAAGAAGAGCTTGGCGTGTTCTTTCTCATTGTCTCCGGTCTCGATAAAGATGTTTGAGATCTGTTCAAATCCGGCTTTCTTGGCGGTTTTGGCACTATAGATATAGCGCATTCTGGCTTGGCATTCGCCGGCAAAAGATTTCATCAGGTTTTCTGCGGTTCTGGTATCTTTAAACGACATTATCATCTCCTCCTAATCAGGCGTTTTTCCACAATCCATGGAGGTTGCAATATTCCCGGGCATAAAGCACATCGGACATCTTGACATCAAACACGGCAACGGGTTGGTCACCGGGCTTCAGTTCGTGACGCAAAACCTTCTTTTCTGTAACGATCTCAATCATGGCAATATAGTGCTTCTCTTCCATCGGATGAGGTACAGAGCCAACAGAAACTTCCACCTGGCCGTTCATATCTTTCAGCACCGGCACGTGTTTTTCTTTGGCGGCATCCACGGAGTTCTCCTTGAGAAGATTCATTGGCTCTCCACAGCAAACCAGCTCACCGGCTCCTGTGTAAAGCACTTCGACCACATTCCCACAGAGTGGGCAATGGTATATCTGACGCAAAGCAGTCATCGTTTCCTCCTGTCTTATTTTAGTTTTTTCAAGGATGTGAAAAGCAAGCTCTTTTGTCAATATAATTCTTCCAAGGGCTTTCTCCAAGCTCTGGTTTGCGGTTTTTCTTGACAGCATTCTTTTTACTACCAAGTTTGGAACTATACGAATGGGGATTGATAAGTCCCTGAAAATATTCGAGGTTTGGATGATGGTTTCAGCTTTGGCAAGGATCTTGGCTTGCAGCTTGTTTTTATTGATGGCGTCGGTTTGTTTGGCGCAACAGATTTCCTCCTACACGGCGGTTGCCGTGAATGGGCGTTATGAAATCACGGTTGATCTAAGTACTTTCAATCCTGATTACAGATACGACGTGTTTCTCTTTGCCCGCAGAGACAGGAGCTCAAATTGGGAAAAACTAAGAGCTTTGGGTGGAGGGTATCTGAATGCCTCCGGTGGAAGCAGGGTTTTGATCCTCTGGGAACCAATCCTGGAGCTCAAAGAAATGCGGGACTATGAGTTTAACGCCTTTGCCTTCAATCGCTCCATGGCATCCGGCATGCTGGAAACCTATTATTACGATGCTGTGGATAGCTTTGGTTTCCTGAGCCTGAGCTCGAACACTCCCAACACCAGCTATACCATCGGAGATTACACCGAGAGCTACACAGAGCGTTCCCGCATAGCTTTACCCTCGGGGATTTGGAGAGTCTCAGGTCTACCTAGGGCAGATTTCAATTCTCAGCAGCAGGAAGTCACCGTCAACGCCTGGCAAAGCTCCAGGCTGCCTTTCACTTGGGAGATAGCCCAATCCAGTTCTTTTCAGAAACGTCGTGATGATTTCAGCGGCTATGTCTCTGGGGGCTTGATCTTTCCTTTCAATGGCAGAATCTATGCCAACCTGCCTCCCGAGATATCCGACTTGAAATCCGTCTCTGTTTGTGCCCTCAAAGCCACGTTCTCCGGCTTTGGCTCTCAGACCAGACAGCGTCCATCCCTGTATCTTGGCGTGGGAGTGGCGGATAACGTTAGTCTGCTCCAGGGAGTCTATAAAGATGAGAAGATCAATGCCTACAATCTGGATATCCTTTCCCTCCACACCGGGCTGATGATTCCCGTCTTCCGTTACGGTGCTTTTTTAAACCTGGGAGGAAGGGCAGCACTGAATGTACAAAGAGCCATCTATGAGGAGCGGGTACTAAATAATATCCGCTATTCCTATATCACAGGCTTCTATGAAGACGATGGTTCCAGGAAAACAACAGGTAGCGACAAGCTCAATTTTGCCGGGGAAGCCAGCGCTCAGCTTGGTATCAAGCTGGGGAAAACCTGGTTCGTATCCATCAGCGCCGGTGCGCGCTACAGCACAGTCACCTACGGTGAGTGGTACAACAAGGATCAGGTTTTAGACTGGGAAAACTACAATTTAAACAACACTCCGTCGGCGGTGACAAGCTCCAGCCTGCCTGTGGAAAACTATTTTTTGGATGGCATCAATTACTTTGTGAACGTTAATCTTAGCCCATTTTTCTAGAGGTGTCTATGAAGAAGATTCTACTTAGTTTGATCTGTTTGGCTTTGATTGGTCAGATCCTGGCAAATCAATCCACTATCGAGCGTATTCGTGCCCTGCAAGCTCTGATGGCGATGAGAAGCACAACTGTTGATCTGAGCAAGGAGCGGGAAACAGCAGTTACCAATGCCCGCAACGTACCGCCCAAAGGCGAGTTTGAAGATTCTGTATCCTACCAAAGAAGACTGGCCGATGTGGACAGAAACGTGGAAAGGATTATCCAGGATTTTGAAAACCGGGAAGAAGGCATGAGGCAGGCTTTGCAGCATCGCCGCCGCCAGATTGAGCAGGAGATCGAAGGCCTCTTGATCGCTTCCAGGGAGATCTATTCCACCCGCAATTTCGATTTTGGCACCTACGATCCGGATAATCAGAGGCTTCCCATCATGATCCGCGATACGGATGAGGTGCAATACAGCCAGCTTTCTGCTGTGATTGCCCAATATGTGAAAGGGAATATCAGCCGGTTCCAGCTCCGGGCTGAGAGACAACTAAACCGAAATCTGCAGTGGGAATACCGCAATTGGGAACTCTTTTCCGAAGATGCCACCTATGCGATCGGAGAACGCTCGGTGGGCACAATTGCAGCTCTTCCGGAAGGTTACCGTCCCCCCTTATTAGTGGCAGAACCGGTACAGAGGATTTTCGAACCATCCAACAACAATGTTCTTGATGCAGAAGAGGCAGGTTATCTGGCTATAAGTGTTTCAAACACCGGTGATGGCCTAGCCATGGGAGTGGAGCTTGTGATTGATGGTCCGGTGGAACAAGGCCTGAGCTGGGAAAGCTCCGTCTTCATCGGCGAAATCTCTCCCGGACAGACTGTGGAAGCCAGGATTAATGTGGCTGCCACGGACGTTGTGGCCGATGCATCGGTCACTCTGAATATCAGCTTCAGAGAGCTTTATGGCTTCTACCCCGATCCTGTAAGCATTACTTTTGGCACTGCGGCTCTACAGGCACCAAACCTTGTTGTTGCAGATTATGGGATAGATTCCCGCGATGGCATGATCCGCCCCAATGAAGCCGTTACTCTTACTGTGAGAATTCAGAACGTGGGAGGAGGCAGAGCTCGTAACGTCACAGCCACACCGGAACTTGGTGAAGGTGTGAGAACTATAGGAAATATCAGCGCTGCCAATTTGGGTGATCTGGGTCCCGGTGAGTTCAGTGACCTCAATCTGGAACTGATAGCCAATCGAGATGCCACAGCCTTCCCAGTCGCCATCAGGATCTCAGAGCTGCGTTCCCGCTATTCACCCGAGCCTATTCCCCTCAATCTGAGCCTGCAAACCCGTCAGCGGACTACCCGGGATTTTGCCATTACCGGCAACAGAACTCAAGGCAGCGAGATTAGCCTGGCAACCGGACTCAGTGTGGATATCGAAGAAGGCATTCCCAGGGGAGTGCGCAATCCCAATGCCTTTGGAGTGATAATCGGGATCGAGAACTATGTGAATACCTCTCCGGTTCCCTATGCGGAACGTGACGCCAGTTACATGAAACAGTATTTTATGAATACTCTGGGTATACCAGAGTACAATATCATAAGCCTGATGAATCAGCAGGCTACCTTGAGTGGAATCGACCAGCTCTTCGGAGAAGGCGGCAGGTTGCCGGCTAGGGTGCGCGATTCCAACCCCGATATCTATTTCTATTATGCCGGGCACGGTGCACCCGATATGCAAACCCAGAAAGCTTATCTGGTTCCAAACGATGGCAGGCTGGAAAACATCCAAAGAAGCTGCTATCCCCTGGATCGACTCTATGCCAATCTGGAAAGCGTTCCCCACAACAGTGTTACAGTGATGATCGATGCCTGTTTCTCAGGTTCCACCCGGGATGACGGTACTCTCTTTGAAGCAGGCCGGGCAATTGGCCTGATGGTAGAAGCTACGCCTCCGGGGCAAAACATGAACGTTTTCAGTGCTTCCCAACCCTCGCAGATCTCCTGGGCTTACCCGGAGAAGAATCATGGTCTATTCTCTTATTTCCTCATGAAGGGCATGAAGGGTGAAGCCGATAGCAATAACGACCGTAGCATCACAGTGGGGGAACTGCGGACATACGTGCAAGAGGAAGTCGCAAGAGTGGCAGCAGTGCTGGAAAAGGATCAGGTACCCCAAATCGATACTCCCGATCCCGATCGGATTCTGATCAGGCTAGCAGAATGAAGCAGCTTTTCAGATCTCTCACGATAATCGTGTTGGCTATTGCAAGCTGGGGGTGTTTATCCGCCGTTCCCAGGTTGATCCCCAGTTACATCCACACTATCACAGCCACTTATGATGAAGCTCCAAACCGCGCCATCGAAAGAGCCAAGACTGAAGCTCTGCAGAGATGCGTGCAGGAAAACGGCACTATAGACGTCTTCTCCGGCACTACCACCGAGGAAAGCCTGGTCGATGAATGCGGCAGGGATTTCTTTAATCGCTATATCGGCGTGATGGCACGTGCTTCTGTGCTGTCCTTTTCTCTAAACAGACCTCCCGAAACAGATTTCAGCTCCAACGATTTCTACCGTGTGACCGTTGATCTGGCCATCGAGCTGGACGATCAGAGAAGCGCACATAGCTCTGTAAATTTCATGGCAGAGCTCAACACCAGCACCTTTTGGGAGAATGAACGTGCCACTATCAGCTTCCAAACTCTGGAGCCTCTCTACATGCTGGCGGGAGTGATTTCACGCGATAGCATCAACATCCTAGAGCTATGGCCCGAACCTATCCCTCCCAGGCAAATAATCCACTATCCTCAGGGAAACATCTATCTCCCGATGACACTTTCTCCTGGCCTATCCACAGAAAACGGAACCTTCTGCGTGGTCGCCTCTCGGCGTCCCATGAGCTTTTGGTACGAGCAGGAACGCAGGCTTGATGGGCTTCATGTCATTACACCTATCATCTCAGCCGAGGAATTCTTCAGCCGGATCGATTGGCATGATTCGGAAGTGAAGTTCCTGCCCTTCCTTATCCGCAAAGCCACGCCCTAGTTCTTCCATCCAGATCATCATTCCATCCACATCCCTTTCTGCTGATTGAATTCTGCCGGATCGCTACCACAACCCAGCCGGGTTACAGCCATCTTCACGGCGGGATCACGGCGGCAGTATGGCGGTAGCACCGCGGCATGAATTGAGAAACAAACGAGGCTGAATCAACCCGGATCAAGTCACCGGAGGCTTTCCAGGCTAAAAATATGCAATACCTCACGAATCTCTGCAGTTCGGAATGCATCTTGCATATTGATTGAAATACAGATCAAAAAAGAATTTAAGATAGAGAGGAACTTATGAGACAGAGACTTTTACTGGTTCTCCTGACAGCCGTTCTGCTATTTCTTAGTGCCTGTGCGGAGCGCAGCACTCAGTGGCAGGATCAGGAATACGTGGAGCTGGATAAGGTTTTTCCCGTTGTAGGGGATGCCAGAGACTTTGATTTTGATGAGGACTATATTTACGCAGCCCTGGATCAGGGAGGCATGATAATTATTGATAAAGCCACAGGATCTGCCCGCTGGCTTACTCAAGTACTGAAGGCAACCGGCGGATACCAAGCCCTCGAGTCGGTGCGTACCATTGCCGCCATGCGAGAGTTCAACCTGCTCTTTGTCAATGATATTAGAGCCACAGACGGGATATACATCTTGAATACCAGCGATCCGGACAGCATCAAGTATTTCGATGCTATAGTCGGAGCCACGAATTCGATCACGGAGATGAAGGTGTACAAGATACAAAATCCCACCAATAATAACCGTACCGAAATCGCCTTTACTGCCTCAAGGACATTCCAATTCAGTTCTTATGACAACCATCTCTGGTTTGGTTATGACTATGGGATTAATGCCCCCGCTCCTTGTTCCGGTTTTGATCTGACAGCCTCTCATATTTTCATTGCTGGACAGCAACGTGGTCTGCTAATTTACAACCGTGCAGACAAAACCTTGGTGAGTGATCTTGCCATTCCCGGTGAGGCCCAGAAGGTCAAGGTTGTGGGCAACTATGCATATCTGGTGGGACGCCAGGGCGGATTGTCCGTGGTTGATATCACCAATCCTGCCAGCCCTGTTTTACTCAAGAATTGGGATACTTCAGGATATGCCACATCAGTCGATGTGCGTGGAAACATGGCAGTAGTCGGCTCCAACAGTGGAGGAGTCTATCTCTTTGATATCAGCTCTCCTGCCAATCCGGTTCTCCTGCAAAGAATCACAGATTGCGGTTTTACAAATAAAGTCGGTTTTGATGGAGATTCCATCATCGTGGCCACCAGAGACAACGGTATCCGGGTTTACAATATAAAATGAGTTGCGATAAGCATCCTCGCTAATAATAGATCAGAAGACCTGGAGCCGCTCGGCTTCAGGTCTTTCACTATATTCTTGAAGAAGAAGGAAAAATGAAACTTAAGGTATGTGCCCTAGTCTTGCTATTGATCCTGGCAAGCTTTTCACTGATTGCTGCCAACGGCAGCAACCCTGTCAACATCCGGTCCTTGAATTCGAACCGGATGCTTGTTACGCTGCAGACGCCAAGTCTGGAGCGAGTTTCCGAAAGTATTTCCGGTCTTAACTACGATCGGCTCAGCTTAGACGGAGCCGAACTGAGCGCAGAAGATGGCGAACCGGAGCTTCCGGTCTATACCAGTTTGATTGCTATTCCGCACAGTGGTTCATACACTGTGAATGTGAATCCCGGCTCCTATCGGGAGCTATCCGGAGTGCGTCCTTACCCGGTGATTCCGGATGAGATGGAAGCAGCATCCTTTGAACTGAACCGCAATGTGTATGAAGGCAGCTCGCTTTATCCCAGCCGGCTGGTGTCCTACACACAGCCCATGATCATCAGGGATTTCCGCGTGATGCAGATCAGTCTTTCTCCCCTGCAATGGGATCCTCAGACCAATACTCTGAGAATCTATGATGAGATGGAAGTCAGCATTGAGTTCAATTCAGAGAGTAGCATCAATGAATTGCCTGCCTACAACGGTTATAGTTCAGTGTGGGAAAATCTCTATGAATCCATCATCAGCAATTTCAATGATTACAGGTTGGAGGCCAATGTTTTCAAGCATAGCCGCATCCTTTTGATTCACGGCAATTCCACAGATGCCACCTTCCAGGCTCAGCTCAACCAGTTTGTTACCTGGAAGCGGCAGAAAGGCCACGAGGTTAATGTGGTCAGCACTGCGGTGACGGGAACTAATACTACAGCCATAAAGTCTTATATTCAAACTCAATACAACAATCTGGAGACGCGTCCGGATTATATCATCCTTCTGGGAGATACCAACGGCAGCTATGCCATTCCGACCTTTACGGAAAGCTACTCCAGTTATGGCGGAAAGGGTGATTATCCATATACTCATCTGGTAGGTAACGATACTTTGGGCGATATCTTCATCGGCAGAATCTCAGCCGAAAACCTTTCCCAGGTGATCGTGCTGTTCAATAAGATCTATGCCTATGAGAGAGATGTCAATCTCGATCCCACGGCTGCTTCCTGGTTAAATCGTGTGGTGCTGGTGGGAGATCCTTCTTCCAGTGGTATTTCAACCCAGTATGTAAATAAGTTCATCAAAGAGATGGCTCAGCAGGTCAATCCCAATTACAGCTTCATCGAAAATTACAGTGGAGGCTATTCCTCTACCATGAATTCTGCTCTCACCTTGGGAGTGGGTTTCTTCAATTATCGAGGATACATTGGGATGAGCGGTTGGGATCCTCCTTCAAACCCGACCAACGGCGTTAAAATGCCCCATGCCACTATTTTGACCTGTTCCACCGGTAATTTTGAAAACAGCACTGCAACCACCGAAGCTTTCATGCGCTCGGGTACTGCAGCCATTCCCGGAGGGGCAATCACTGCCACGGGTATGTCCACTTCCGGAACTCATACCATGTTTAATAATACCTTGAATGGTGGTATTTACGATGGTCTTTTGACTCATCATATGAGAACCATGGGTGAGGCTATCCTGAATGGTAAGCTATATCTGGCATCTGCATACAACGCCACTAATCCGACTCAGGTAAATTACTTTGCCCACTGGTGCAACCTGATGGGCGATCCCACTGTCGAAGTCTTTGTCGGCATCCCCGGCAGCCTCACGATGGTTGCGGAGAGCACTCTGCCTGCTGGCACTCCGATCTACGATGTTTATATCACCAATGCCGAAGGCATGCCGGTGGAAGGGGTCAGCATCACTATCTGGTCTGAACTGGGTACTGAGATTGTGGCCAAGGGTTTCACTGATAGCGAGGGCTTCTGCTCTCTCTTCCTGCCCACCTCCCTTACCGGTTCCTGTATTGTAACGGCAAGCCGTCACGACTACAAACCCATCCAGCAGAATATGACCATTGATCCTGACGGAGCTCTGGTTTACTTTGATAAAGTTGTCGTGGACAACGGTACTGAAGGTTCCACCGGAAACGGAGATGGTGTTGCCAATGCTGGCGAGACAGTTGCCTTGAGAGTGAGCTTGAACAATACAACCGCAAATGCTCACAGCGGTCTGACTGCCATTCTTAGCACCACTGATCCTGCCATCAACATCACACAGGCAAGCAGCACCTATCCGGCTCTGGCTCCTGCCAATTCCGGGCAGAATGAAACAGCCTTCCTCTTCACAGTGGATAACAATGTAGAGCCCCAACACGATACCAGGTTTATCCTCTCGCTAACGGATCAGGATAACAATCAGTATCAAGCGATCTTCCACCTTGGCAGCGTTAATGCTGGTCTGGACTTTGGCAGCTATACCCTCAGTTCCGGCGGTAATGCTGTGATGGATCCTGCTGAAAGCGGTATCCTGCAGGTTACAGTGACCAATACAATGAGTTTTGGTGCTACTGAGATCTGGGGACATCTGAGGTCTTTGAACGACCTTGTTCAGGTGACAGACTCATTGTCTTTCTTTGGCAATGTTATGGCGGGTGGAAGTGCCGGATCGGTCGATGGTTACGGACTCTTTGCCCGCGCTGCGCTTATCCCCGGCATGCAGATCCCCTTCAGCTTGAGATTGTATAACGATCAGGGTTTTGAGCAAACAGTCAGTTTCCACATCCCTGTGGGAACTCCTTCTCAAAATACGCCTCTGGGACCGGATGAATACGGCTACTTCATCTATGATGAGACCGATACTGCCTATCCAGATTGTCCCACCTATGAATGGATTGAGATTCATCCCAGCATGGGCGGAAGTGGCACTGCCATCACAGGTTATAATGATAACCACGATAGTTACGATGAAGGTGATCCCAACGGCTCTCAATCCATCAAAACTGTGGATTTGCCCTTTACCTTCAAGTTCTACGGAGTGGATTACGACCAAATCTCCGTCTGCAGCAATGGCTTTATCGCCATGGGTGTGTCCGCCAATGGTGAGTTTAGAAACTATCGTTTACCCGGTGCTATGGGACCCTCCCCGATGATCGCTCCTTTCTGGGACGATATGGCAATGATAGGCGATGCCTCCATCCTGAAGCATTATGATGAGACTCAACATACCTTCATCATCGAGTATTACAAGATGCGCAATGGCTTCAACACCAGTTCACTGGAAACCTTCCAAGTGATCTTCTACGATCCTCTATTCTACCCCACAGGTTTGGGTGATGGTAAGATCAAGATTCAATATCAGACCTTTAACAATGTCGATACCGGTGGCGGGGGATACACTCCCGTTCACGGTAACTATTCAACAATAGGTATCAAAGATCACACCAATACCCGTGGTCTGGAATACTCATATAACAATACCTATCCCACTACTGCAGCAGCTCTTTCCAATCAGAAAGCTCTGATGATCACCACTCTGCCGGTTCTGCATCAAAATGCTCATCTCGTGATCGGTGAAGTGATTCTGAACGATCAGAACATGGATGGCTTGGTCGAGCCCGGTGAGACCCTGGAACTGGGCGTGAAGCTGAACAACATTGGCATGAACACCGCTACGGAAGTAAGCCTGGTGGGAGCAATCTCCAATCCTTACGTTACAGTCGTCAACAATCAGAGTACCTACAGCAATATTGAAGGCAGTGGCTCCGGAATCAATATCAGTCCCATCGAACTTCTGATCTCCGAGAACTGCCCCGATGATCACGTGGTGAGCCTGATCTGCAACGTTAGCACCAGCCTCAATAGCTGGCAGTATCCCATCAGTTTCACGGTTCAGAAGCCTGTGATCAGCATTAGCAAAGTCTTCCTGAATGATCTGGAAGGCAATGTCAACGGTCTGGCAGAACCTGGTGAGACCATCAAACTGGTGGTGAATTACCAGAACAACTCCGACGTTAATGCCCGTAACCTCACAAGTTACCTGACCTGCCTGGATGCAAATGTCACTCTGATCGATACCGACGTTCTTATCCCGGAAGTGCCAGCAGGTAAGACTGTACAAGCAGTGTATGCTCTCACTCTGGGTCCCAATGTGCAGATAGGCAATTTTATCACCTTCTATCTTACTTTCCTGGGAGAATTGATCAATGCTCAGAACCATCAGATCATGCTATCGGTTGGTTCCACCGGTATGAGTGAAGATTTTGAAGGCGATAATGGTAGTTTCTATGCCACTCCTGAAGCGGGTGGCTGGGAATGGGGTGGCTCCAGCTATGCAGGAGCTCATTCCGGAGTAGCAGTCTGGGGAACCAGGCTGAACTCGAACTATCTACCCAATCAGAACCTCACACTTGTCTCTCCCGATATCTATATCGGTCAGAACTACGTGCTGGAGTTCTGGCATCGTTATGCCTTTGAAAGCATGTACGATGGTGGTAACGTCAAGATCTCCACGAATAATGGCAGCACCTGGACCCTCCTTCAACCTGAAGGTGGCTATCCTGCCAGTAACGTCGTTGCTTTGGGTGAACCCGGTTTCTCCAGCACACTGCCCTCTTGGAGCCTTGCCCGCTTCAGTCTCTCAGCCTATTCAAACCAAAACGTCCGTTTCAAGTGGACCATGGCTTCAGATCAGGGCTTGGAGAACGAAGGCTGGTTCATCGATGACGTCCAGACCAATGGCTTCATCGATTTTGCCTGTCTGGCAAGCGGTACCATCACCAGTGGGAATGCCGATGCAGAGCTGGATAAGTTCAAGGTTTTGGCATCCAACAATACACTGGTAAATGCAAATGAAGAAGGTAACTACAGTATCTACCTGCCGAGCGGAGATTATACTCTAACTGCACTCTGCGAGGGTTACAACAGCCAGGATAGTCCTTCCTTCACTCTGAATCTGGACAGCCCCTCCTATGTTCAGAACTTCGATCTGGGCTATTTCACACCCATCACCAATCCCGGATTTACCTTCGTGGGAGCTCAATTGATCCTTTCCTGGGATGCTCCCGAACCCGGTGCTTACACTCTGCAGGGTTACAATCTCTACAGAAGGATCAACGCCGGACATTACGAGCATCTGGGCGTAATTCCGGAACCGGTCTATAGTGAAGAAATCGTTCAGAACGGTACATATAGCTACTACATCGAAGCAAAGTACGACCAGGGCAACAGTGCTCCCAGCCAGCTCGTCAATTTCGATTATCCGGCTGTGGACAACGATGACCCCAGTAATCCTGTGGTAACCACTCTGTTCAACAACTATCCCAACCCCTTCAATCCTGAGACCACCATCCGCTTCAGTCTGGCTCAGCCCGGCTCAGCCCGTCTGACTATCTATAACATGCGCGGACAGGTCGTGAAAACTCTGGTTAATTCCCAGCTCTCATCCGGACAGCACAGCTTTGTCTGGAACGGAAGAGATGAAGCCGGCACAGGCGTTGCCTCCGGCGTCTATTTCTACCGCCTGCAAACTGCAGACAAGAACATCGTAAAGAAAGCCATGCTGGTAAAATAGCAGGCTCAACTAATAGAACTAACAAAAAGCCCAGGTGCAAACCTGGGCTTTCTTTTGTCATAAAACCCCGCAAAGTGTATTGGCGCTCTCCGAAGCGCCACAACCCGGAACCCCGCAGGGCGGGGTTTGTAACGAGTACTACTTCACGTCATTGCGTACCACCACCCAGCCCCACGGAGCTTGTTTACCCACTAAAGACCATTGCACATGCCGTAAAACATGGTCAATAGGTTTATTCTCCCAGTTTCACACTTAACGGACTGGTCACTCGTCACTTTCTGTTCACTGACAAGCGTTTCTGCCAATTCGGAGATTGGCAGACCAAAATACCCAGCAGCACAGCTCTGGTCACTGTTCACTCCCTTGTCTCTCGTCACTCGTCACTCCCCTGTTTCTCCCGGAGTCTTCGCCGAGTCTTGCAGGACTCTTCCGGAGCAAAGTGCTCGGGAAGACTGGGCGAAGACACGGCGAAGACTCCGTCAGGAATAAGGAAGAAGTATGGAATCAGAATTCAGCTCACCTGTACTTAGTTTCTTCTCCATGCTCCTCGCCTCGTCATTCCCGCGACCGGGGTCCCCGCCAAACCGCTTGCGGTTTTGTGGGGTGGGACCGGGGTCCCCGCCAAACCGCTTGCGGTTTTGTGGGGTGCGAAGGCAGGAATGACATAAGGTGAACATTGGGTAGTAATGGGTGTACTATGGCGTTTCTAATTGTAGGGGCAGACCTGTGTGTCTGCCCGATAAAAAATGATGCCGGATAGAATCATCCGGCATCTTCTCTCTATACTGTATATGCTTAGCTTAGAATTCCACCTGTTCCAGACTCAGGGGACTCAGCATCAGTATGTTCTCATCGCCATAATCCCGGTAGAGTTCGTAGATTTTCAGGTAGTCGGCACTCAGACTTTCCAGCTCTTCAACAGGCAGGAAAGCAGATAGAGGATTGGATTTCATCGTGATGCTTAAGCCACTATCAGAGGTAGTGGCATCGACCAATTCTATCTCTCCGGTGATCCCAGTGAGTTCTCTCATTTGCTGCAAAGCCACATCCATACCGCCAAGTGCATCAATCAGTCCGATCTGCAAAGCTTGAGCTCCGGTCCAGACTCTTCCTTGGGCATTACGGTGAACAGCATCCAAATCCATGGATTCGCGGCCGGCATCCACTTTACTAATGAAGTCATGATAGGTATGCTCGATTACATCAGTCATGATCTGCTTTTCATCATCGGTCCAGGCACGGTTCATGGAGCCCAGATCGGAGCGTTCTCCCATCTTAACGGTTGACCAATTCAAACGAATCTTACGGAAAGCCCGTTCGGCATTGAAAGCCATTCCGATCACACCAATGGAACCGGTAAGCGTGGCAGGATCGGCAACAATGCGATCTGCTCCGCAAGCTATGTAGTAACCACCACTTCCAGCCACACCTGCCATAGAGACCACGATGGGCTTGTGGTTCTCGCTCTGCGCCAGCTCCAGTTCGCGCAGGATGATGTCCGATGCTTGGGCAGATCCACCGCCACTATCCACTCTGAGGATAATACCCTTGTAGTCTGGGTTTCTTCTGGCTGCTCTGATTTGTTCCACTATCGTAGCATGAGCAATCTTCTGGCCGGGAGTACCCTTTCCCATCACGATATTACCCTGAGCATAGATCACGGCAATCTGCTGAGTGCGGGGTTGTGCCCAGCTATAGTCCACATCCTCTGCGGGAGCGGCTGTCATTCTATTGTAGCCAAACTCTGTCTTGAGGGTGTTGGCAAACTCATCCTGGTAGATCATGCCATCGATCAAGCCTGCATCCACGGCGTTTTGAGCAATGTAATAGGGACCCTGGTCGATCAGATCCCGCAGGCTCCCGGTCAGGCGCTCTCCGCGTCCCGTGCTCACTTGCTCGATCATTTGGTCGTATATGCTGCCAAGGAGGGATTCATACATTTCACGCTCAGCAGGGCTCATCTCGCTTTCGCTGAACATATTGCCGGCAGTTTTATAGGCATGACTGCGGAAATTAATCACTTCCAGTCCAATGCTATCCAGGAGATCGTGGAGATAGGGGCTGTTCACGGCAATACCGCGTAAATCCAGGCTTCCCATGGGATTGAGATAGATCTTGTCTGCCACGGAAGCTGCAAAGATATATCCACCATTGGTGAGATTGTCGCTATAGACAGCCACTTTCTTGCCGGTTGCTTTGAAATTGCGGAAGGCAGTGAGTAATTCCTGCTGCAGGGCAAAAGAAGCGCTGAAGGAAGGATTGATCAGGGCTATTCCCTGGATGGCATCGTCTGCGGCAGCCAGCTCCAGCTTCTCGATCATCTCTTCAATGCTGTACTGTCCACCTTCAAAAATGGATATGGGGCCAAGGCTGTATTTGGGAGCCTTGTAGGTTACCAGATCGCCTTTGAGGTTCATATTGTACCAGGCTTGGGGTTGGATGCCTAGGAAAGGCTTGAAGCTGCTCTCTCCCAAGTGGAGATAACCCAGGCCATAGTTGTCGTCCTCGTGCATTCTGACCACGGTACCCAGTTCGTTGGTCTTTG
>JAZHDE010000113.1:0-5117 GCA_036584515.1 Candidatus Cloacimonadota bacterium
TCGACATAGAGGGCGTTGTTTGTGCCCAGATAACCTCCCAGCCACCTGAAGCTGGCACCCAGATAGGGATTGATCTCCTGACGGTCAAAGCCCTCGGTTCCGGCATAACGGAGACCTGCCCAAACATTGTTCAGGCCATAGTTCTTCCGTTCTAAAAGGTAAACATATTGATCCAGGCTCAGGCTGCCGCCCTCGTGACTGGAGTAGGAGATATTTTGTCTGAGAGGATGGAAAAATCTGTTCTCCAGCCCCAGAATCAAGCCAAAAGACTGCTGGTCGAAGTCATATTCCAATCCTGCATTCCACATGGGGAAATCCCCCAGAAGGTCTCCACCCATCAGCATCAAACCCAGGCTGAGGCTGTCGGCAGTTCCCATTGCATATGGCACTCGTGCAAGGCGGGGCCAAAGCATGTGAGCAATGTTTCCCAGATAAGAGCCACTTTGCACCGGATAACGATCCATAATCAGAGTATCGCCTCCAGATTGCGTGAGTGCTGGAGGACGCGGCTGGGCTGTGGTTTGAGGAAGCTCAAAGGGGATCAAGCGCATCTCGCCCCGGAAGATATCTTCTCCCCGAGCACTCATGGAGATGGTGTAAAAGTGTTCTTCATCAGGCATCAGGCTGGAGCGCATCCCGCTGTATTCTCCCAGCTTGTAAATATCGCCGGTGCGCAGGCGATAGGCAAAGGAGCGCTGTTGATCTTCGTAGGAAGCGTCAAAGATCAGCCAGCCATTGTCCACTCGCACCAAAGCCTCCATATGCTCGGTGTTGACCAAGGGGAAGAAGCTTTGTTCATCCGGATCCATCAGATAGATGCTGGTGTTTCTCCAGGGTTCTTTAGCTGTCACATAAATACAGCCTTCCCAATCGTAGATCTTGGCAATCAATCTATCGGTTACCCAAGGCTGACTAAGAGCCTCTCCCTCCAGAGAATACTGGGTTATGCTGCTGCAGCGGTAATGATCGTCGTCTTCTGCCACCATGAGAACATCGTTTTCCAGCACTCTGAAGCTACGGATGTTTCCACTCAGCAATCTTCTTCTATCTCCGGATTCCAGATCCTTCACCCAGAGTTCGGTCACTGAACCCACAGCACTGTTTTCATTGTTATCAAATCCGCGTTTGTTCTCGGAGCGGCTATAGTAAAGCTTTGAGCCTTTGACCTGAAAACCAGCCGGGAAGCCCGTATTCTGCCGCAGCAGAATCTCCTCCCGCGCCTTATTCTCAGGATCATGCAAGCGGATGATACTACTAAATCCAAAGCTCGAAAGTGGTCCCGTGGATTCCTCATAATGGTGAGTATAATACAGATCACCGTCCTGAGCCTGAAGATGGCTATAGTCCCAACCGCCGCCAGTCAGCTTGTCCTGCGGCAGAGAGATATCCCTATTGGCTTCAAAGCTTTGCCAATCTGCCCACAAGCTATCCAGACTTCTGTCGTAAACCTTTTGGAAATAGCTGCTGATCGAAAGAGCCGGGAATATTGCACTCAGATAGCTTTCCGGGCTTTTACCCTGGAGTGCGAAGAACTCGGCAAATTTATCTTGTCCATAGGTCTCGGCCAAGTAGCTCAGGAAACTGCCGCCAAAGACGTAGTAATGCGCCAGAGGAGTATCCTCACTGTAAACCGTGGCTTTGGAGGGAGAGGGAAGCTGAGCCTCCTGGGCCAGAGCGGTAATGATGGTGTTATAATAACCACCCCGCATTCTACCGGCGTAGGGACTAAGGTTGGATTCTCCATAGACTGTGATGCCCTCGGTGATCCACATCGGTTGATGCAGGCTTGGATATAGCACGTTGCCAAAGACTTTGCGCAAGAAGCCCGGCAAGCCTGAAGCCGTGGTGAGCTGATTGTGATGAATGTATTCATGCACTCCCACCAGTTTCCACCAGCTTTCACCGTTTGAAAGTGAACCTCCGGTGGGCGGATAGGCAAAGAGAGCTATCTTGCGGTTCAGCAGATTTACATAGCCGTTTACTTCATTACCCATATCTTCCAGCACGATGGAGGCCAGCCCGCCGGTGTTTCCGGCCAGTTCTTCCACATAAGGACGGTAAAACTCCATAGTCTGCAAGACTTCCAAGGCCTCAGCTTCCCAGCCGTCTCTGTAATATACCTCAAAATTCGGTGTTGAGACACTCTTATAATTTGCCCAGGCAGTCAGCGAGAGCGGCGCAAGAATCAGTATTGGCAGCAGCAAGAACCATAGTTTCATCTGCTTCTCCTTTCTTATAGCATCCAATTTTGCTCCAAGTTGATTACACATAGCCTACAGTCAAGTGAAAGATTCACTATTCGGGAGCAGGGTTGTGGAATTCTTTTTACTTGACGTAAACCAAGAGCCGGCAAATCCTCTGTTTGGAAGAAAAGAACTCAGTACTATTCCCTGAAGGAGTAAGCCATGTTGAATATGAAGCACCTCTTGTGCCTGTTTCTTATCTCATTGACTATTTTGGGCTTATCCGCCCAAACTGGAGAATTGGACACCGCTTTGCTCAATACTGCAGTGACGCATCTGGATCAGATAATGACCGGATGTCTCCAGCAACTGGAGCTCGTGGCTCAGAGCCCGGAAGCCAGAACGGGAGATTGGCCCGGTATAAAAAAATACCTTAGTTTAGTGGCTGAAGACCTTCCCGGAGTCTATTTCTATGTGTTACCGGATGGCAATTACTACAGTATAGAGAAAGATTTTACCAATCTAAACCTCAGTAACCGGGGCTATTTTGATTCACTTTTCTCAGGAAACAAGGTCCTGGGCTACGATATCTACAGCCGCTCCTCGGGTAGACAATCCGCCCTCATGGCCGCTCCCATCATCGTGGACGGCAGAGTCACCGGAGCCTTGGGAGCTTCAGTGTTTCTGGATGAACTCCGCACCCGTCTGAACAGCGAGATGGATCTTCCGGATACTTATACCTGGTTTGTCCTGAATCAGAATGGACTCACTATGCTGGATAGGGAACTGGAATACATCTTTCTGAACCCTTTGGAACTTGGTTCCGAATCCATGCGCAATGCCATTGGTTATGCCATGCTCAGCCCCGAAGCCGGGGAACTGAGCTATGAAATGGGCTCCATTCAACGCCGAGCCATCCACAAAAAGCTCCCCAACCTCTATTGGTGGTTCTTCATTGCCTCCAAGGAGCGGATCACCAGCCAGGCTCAGGAAAGGCTGAATCTTTCTCTGGAAACCATAGTTCCCGCCCTGCAAAGCAGCTTGGACAGCATTGACAATCTTGCTCGCAGTGCCGTGGAACTCCAGCGGCGCAATATTATGAACGAGGCCAATACCAGAGAGCTTCTGCGGAGCATCCTGAATAGCTCAAACCTGATAGTTCAGGCTGCCTTTGTGAATCCGGAAGGCATCATGCAAGCCATTGAGCCCGGAGACTACCGCAATTTTGAAGGCAGTGCATCAGCTCTCAGGAACACGTGATCCAATTGCGACAGACCAGAAGGGCCGTGCTCAGCAAGGCTTTCATGACCGTCGAGGGTTTTCAGGCCATATCCCTGGCAATCCCGATCTACGACGATAACAATACCTTGCAGGGCTCCGTGAGTATCCTGCTGCGTCCGGAACTGCTTATCCGCCCACTTTTGAGCCAGTACAATATCCCCAGCGACCTGGAATTTACCATCATGCAGACCGATGGGACGATCATCTACGAAGAGGATGAAGAAGAGCTGGGTAAAAACCTCTTCACTGATCCTGTCTTCAGCGGATATGAAAGCCTTCTGGATTTGGGACACAGGATTTGTGCCCAGACCAGTGGAGAAGGAGACTATAGTTTTCTGGCCCAGGGACACCAGGAGGCAGCTGTTAAGATCGCCTCTTGGGGCAGCATAAGCCTTTATGACAGAGAGTGGAGAGTGATTATCTCCAAACCGGTGGAATAGAGCTGGTTGGCATTTTGCTTGACAGTCTTTGTAAAACCGGTAATTTTGCATCAATGAACTTAAGGAGACCGAAGTAATGGAAGAAAACCCCTACTATTCCCAAGCTCCTCAACAACAACCCTACTTGGGCACGCATGAAGCAGCCCCGGTCATGACCACCGGACAGTGGATCATTACCATGCTCCTGCTCAGCATCCCATTCGTGAATATCATCCTGCTCATCGTTTGGGCTACCAGCAGCACCGAGAACCCCAACCGCGCCAACTATGCCAAAGCCACTCTCGTCTTTATGGCCATCAGCATAGCTTTGGGTATCCTCTTGGCAATTTTTGCCGGTGGGATCATGGGCAGTTTGATGAGTGGCATGGGACGGTATTAGAGCCTGTTTACACAGCCACAGAGCAAGATCGGGCACCAGCTCCGGGCTTCGGTTCCGGTGGTTTTAGCTGTCCCTGAAAATATCTCTCTGTTGAAGTCTGGATGTGATCACGAAGTGGAGTTTCACCACTTCACCCAGGCGTTTGAATCCATATTGATTTAGAAAGGACTGAGCCTGATCCTGCACCCGGGTCGAACCCAAAGGCAAGCTCATCTTATAGCGATTACTCAGCTCTTCATGAGCCTGTAGAAACTGGAATCTGGCAGAAATGGAAGCTGCCGCCACAGCAAGATCGGCTTCCGCTCCGGTGCGTTCCACTACAGGAAGCAGAGGCAGCTTCACTTTCAAGAGCCTGGCCACCTTGCAGCTTTTACTGAATTGATCCACCAACGCACCCTGCACTCCCTTGCTAGCTGCGTAGAGCTCGGATATCACCTGAGCATGCTGCCAGGCCAAAAGATCGTTCAGATTCTTGCCTTGCGACTTCATATCGGCATATATCCGGTTGTAGGTCTGCGGCTTGAGGATGATGCTGTTTGAAGCTCCCGGGAAAGCAGCATAAAGCTTTTTGGCGATATTATTGATATCCGGATCCCTGAGTGACTTACTATCTTTCACACCCAGTTCTCGCAGACGCGGCAGATCCTTCCTCTCCACCCGAAAAGCTGCTACCACCAATGCACCAAAGTAATCCCCCTTACCGCATTCATCCGAACCTATCCAACAATCCCATTCATGCATAGCCGACTGGATGGGCAGCGGAACATTCATCTGGTCTATCACAGATCTCACCAATACTTCCAGACCTGCTCCTCCGCCTTTGTTGACTAGGGT
>JAZHDE010000114.1:0-5052 GCA_036584515.1 Candidatus Cloacimonadota bacterium
AGCCCGGTCCATTAAAACCGGCATTCTTAAAGAACTCTACAAAGGTCAGACGCATAGGATGGACAAAGGCTCCCAAGGAACCCAGTGCCAGATTCAGCGTGTGACCCAGCAGCATAAAGATTGGGAAGATTATATAGCTGATCACACCAGGATGTTCTCCCAGAATGGTCTTTCCTATCTCATTGATCACAAATCCCAAGATTGCACTGGAGACGCCCAAAGCGAATAGACGGATGTAGGAAAGGATATCGCCAAAGAAGCCTGTTACCACATTGTAAAGTAACCACAGGCCACCCAGGACGTTGATCACGACATTCTTCTTGGGGTTGTTGAAGAGCAGTATCAAAGCCAAGCCGACATAGAGAGGATACTTGGCATAGCTGTGCAAGGCGGAGGGTTCTACGCCCAATTGGGTTGAGCCAAGAATGGCCAAAGCCAGGAGAAACAGAAAAGTTCCAAAAGGAGCCAGTCCATACTTGAAGCCGGATTGCACAATCTGTTTGATAGTATTGATCATCACGCCAAAGAGTATCTGGATAGCACCGATCAGGAGAGCCAGATTGAATATCTGGTCGTTCTTGGTTTCTCCTTTGGTAAGGATCATATCCTTTAGGCCAGGGATGCCAACAGTATCGTATCCCAGAAAGCTGCCAAAGAGTATACCCATGACAAAGGAGGCAACCCCAAAGGTGATCACCATGTTCATGAATACTCTCATGCTTTGATTCTTGGCCTTCTTCTTAAGGAAGAGTGCCAGCAGGATTATCACCAATCCGTATGCAATATCTGCATTGCAGAAGCCAAAGAAAAGCATGAAGAAAGGAGCAAAGAAGGGCGTGAGGTCAAACTCGTTGTAGAGCGGCAGCATATACATCTTGCTGATAGTTTCGTAGAGACGATTGAAGGCATTGTTCTTCAGCAGGATGGGAGGATTTTCCTCGAGAGTTGCATCACTGGCAAACCACACCACAGAGCTATTCTTGAGATAGTCCAGCAAAGCTGTTTCTTTGGAAGCTGGAACCCAGCCATGCAAGAGCTTGAGATGGTCGCTAGCTTCGTTATCAGCCAGTTCCAGGGCTTCTTCATACTCGTAGGATCTGCTGACCCGTTCCAATTCCTTGGTAAAGAGCTCGATAGCCAAAGCTTTGTTGTTGACCAGATACTCGTGCACACCTTGCAGCTTCTCTTCAGTAACCTTGTATTGATTCTTGTATTCTTGCAAGCTATGTTGATGGAAGCTAAAGATATCCGCTTCGATCTGAGGCTTTTCGCCACTGTAGAGCAACACGAAATACTGTACCCCAGAGCGTTCGGTAATCCTGGTAATGGAATAACTCTCTTCCCACTCTTCCTTGAAGTGATTCTTCAGGCAGGAGCGGAAATCGACGCCTATCCCTTTGGCCTTGAGAGTCTCTACCAATTTGTAATCAAAGTAACCCCAAGGCTCAAGATCATGAATCTGCTTACGCAATACATCCAGATGCCGCTTGAGATTATCCTGTTCCTCTCTGGCTTGCATGATCTTATTGTAAAGAGCTTTGGTAGGCAAGCTGGTGGTTTTAATGGGATCATCAGTATCCGAAACACTGGCCAGATAGCGCAGCATCTCATTGTATTCTGTAAGAATCTGTTGGTTTTGCCTCAATCCGGGGCTGTCCACTTCCTTGGAGCGTTCTATGTGCAAAACACCCAAGTCCTGTAAACTGCCCAAGAAGCTCTCGTACTCCAGATGATAGAGCACGAAGCTGTATCTTCTCATTTTTTCAATCACAGCGAAGCCTCACTTTGCATCCTGTTTTTCAATATCTTCTGTCCGGCTTTGGAGAGATTCTCCTCATCCTCCAGGAAGCGTTTGATCTTCAGGATACCGGTTTCAAAGGCAGGAATCTGCACCTTTTCGTAGAGATTCACCTTCTGAGTAGTCTTCTTGCGGACATATTCCAGAATGTGCATCTTTCGATTGAAGAGCTGCTGCTCGATCTGAAGCTCAGACACCTGCTTCAGGAGTTGAACTCCATCCAGGAACCAGCTTGGAGCACGGAAAAGATTGATCTCTGCCAGCTCGTAATCGATCTCGCCCAGCACAGGAGTCTGCACTCCAGCTATCTTGCGGCTGTCTATCCGTACTGTACGAATCCTGACCAGAGAAGGATCAAACTCCGTAAAGAGCTTCATAAATTCGTTCAGCTCGGTGTGCTTATCCTGAATCTTCTGTTCCAGCTCACGGATCATATCCCTGGCACGCTTGACTTCCAGTCTCAGAGCACTTTCTTTGTTCTTCAGAGTAGGAAGAGCGTTACGGCGCACCTTGAGCTGTTTGTTCAAGTCCTGCAGGGCAGTTTTGTTGTACTGAAACTTGAGTGCCATTACTCTTTCCAGTATAGCTTCATAAATTCTTCTTTGATCCCAATCTCAGCTCTGCTGAAGTATTCCCGGAAGAGTCCCCAGGTGATATCCAGCATCTTATCTATATCGATATTGACGTCGATCGCCAGAATCTGATCCGAATACTTTTTGGCAAAACTCAAGACGCGCTCATCGTAATCTGAGAGGTCAAAGCCGTTCTCCAGCTTGGTCTTGGCATTGGCAGCATCGGAATAGAGCCGCACAGCAGTGTTCATCACCTGAGGATGATCTGCTCTGGTCTTCTTTCCAATCACAAGTTGCTTTAGTCTGGAAAGCGAACGGAAGGGATCCACGATCACCTTGGAGATATCTGTATCACGACGCAGATAGAGCTGACCTTCTGTGATGTAGCCAGTATTATCTGGAATGGCGTGTGTGATGTCTCCACCAGAGAGGGTTGTTACAGCCACGATGGTGATAGAACCTCCCTCGGGGAACTGCACTGCCTTCTCATAGAGCTTGGCCAGCTCAGAATAGAGCGAGCCCGGCATGCTATCCTTGGAGGGAATCTGATCCATGCGGTTGGACACAATGGACAAAGCATCGCAATAGAGTGTCATATCAGTGAGCAGCACCAGGACTTTCTCTTGCTTCTCCACAGCAAAATATTCTGCTGCAGATAGCGCCATATTGGGCACCAAGAGCCGTTCCACCGGAGGATTCTCAGTAGTATTCACGAAGGATACTATTCTATCGATCACACCGGCGTTTTCAAAGGTATTCTTATAGTAGAGATAGTCGTCGTTGGAAAGCCCCATGCCGCCCAGGATAATCTTATCCGCGTTGGCACGCAGCGCCACCATTGCCATCACTTGGTTATAGGGTTGGTCAGGATCTGCAAAGAAGGGTATCTTTTGCCCTGTCACCAGAGTATTGTTGAGGTCTATACCAGCAATACCTGTAGCAATCAGTTCCGAAGGTTGCTTGCGGCGCACGGGATTAACCGAGGGGCCGCCAATCTCGACTTCCTCACCATTCACTTCCGGTCCGCCATCGATGGCTTGGCCGTAGGCATTGAAAAATCTGCCTGCCAGTTCTTCTCCCACCTTGAGCGTGGGCGGCTTGCCCCAGAAGATCACTTCCGCATCTGTGCCGATACCTTCAGTACCGGAGAAGATTTGCAAAGTGATGTTATCGCCTATGATCTTCACCACCTGAGCTAGTCTTCCGCCCACAGTGGCCATTTCATCATAACCGACTCCGGTAGCATTGACGGAGCAAGTGGCTTTGGTGATCTGATTCAGCTTGGTATATATCTTTTTGAAGGCTGTCATTTTGCTCTCCTTTCCTCTGCCAGACTGTGCAGCTCGCTCTCAAACTTATTAAAGTCCGTGCCCTTGAATTCTGAGTAGTTCATTTGTTTGGCAAGGTTCATAAGCTTCACATAGAAAGGCATCACTTCCTCAAAACCTTCATAGACAAATTCCAGATCGCAGATATCCAGCACCAGATCCAGCATGTAACGTTGACGATCCATGGGAGTGGATTGGTCTATCTTATCAAAGCCGTCCTGTTGCAGAATGATGCGGTCTATCATCTCAGATTTGCCATACTTATCGTGATATGCCAGAGGAACGCCGTCGTCTCCCAGGATATTGATCTGTTCGTAGGCTTCTTTGCCGCGGAGCAAGATGTCTTTGGCATGGAGAACCTTATCCACCCATCCAGCTTCCACATGCTCGTTCAGATATTCCTGCACCTCTTCATACTCCAAGTATTTGGAATAGGAATCGATAGGATCAACAGCCGGATAGCGTTTGGAATCTGCCCTATCCTGTGAGAGTGCATAGAAGCAGCGGGCAGCCTTCTTGGTTGATTCGGTCACGGGTTCCTTGAGGTTTCCACCCGCAGGGGACACAGTGCCGATAAAAGTAATAGAGCCGGTCTGTCCATTGTTCAGATAAACAAATCCTGCTCTGGAATAGAAATTGGACACAATGGCAGGTAGATCCATGGGGAAGGCATCCGGCCCCGGAAGCTCTTCCATACGATTGGACATCTCTCTTAGAGCCTGAGCCCATCTGGAAGTAGAATCTGCCAATAGCAGAACTTTCAAGCCCATGGAACGGTAGTACTCTGCAATGGTCATAGCAGTGTAAACCGAGGCTTCACGTGCTGCAACGGGCATATTGGAAGTATTACAAATAATGATGGTGCGTTCCATCAGCTTACGTCCGGTGCGGGGGTCATCCAGCTCGGGGAACTCCACAAACATTTCCACCACTTCATTAGCACGTTCACCACAAGCAGCAAAGATGATCATATCTGCATCAGCATTCTTGGAGATGCTGTGCTGCAGCACTGTCTTGCCGCAACCGAAAGGTCCGGGGATAAAGCCTGTGCCACCTTCCACTATGGGATTCAGCGTGTCGATGGTTCTCACCCCTGTTTCCATCATTCTGGAAGGACGGGGCTTTTCTCTGAAAGCCCGGATGGGAAGCTTCACAGGCCAGTATTGCACCATGGTTATGGGTAACTCAGTTCCTTCAGAATCCACTAGAACGGCAATCTCATCGACTATGCGGTAAGAACCTGCATCCACGATGGACTTGACTGTGTAGATCTCATCCATGGCAAAGGGAACCATGATCTCCACGGCGGCCCTGAACATCCGCAAGAAGCCGTCCGACTTCCGCACCAACAGCC
>JAZHDE010000115.1:0-5039 GCA_036584515.1 Candidatus Cloacimonadota bacterium
CAGGGCAAACAAGGTGCCTATCAAATTGCCTATTTCCCAGGGCCTGGTTTTGCACTTGCTGCAAAATTGGGATCATGACCCCGATCACTTGGAGATATTGGATCAATTCCGCATATCTGCCAATGCAATTTATCCATTCTACAGAGATGGTAAGGTATGCTTACTACGTTTTGCTCCCATTTCTGAGAAGTCCTTTGCCTCAGTACAGAGTGAGCTGGACTTTATAGCATATCTGCGAGCCAATGATCTGAGTGTCCCGGAACCAGTACCTGCCAAAAACGGAAGGCTTTTACTGCTCTGTGAAACTCCCTGGGGAGGATATACTGCAGCAGCCTTCCACCGGGTGCCCGGCCAGAGACTGGATCAGATAGATCTGGAGGCTGATTTCTTCGAGAAATACGGCAAGAATCTGGCTCAGATTCATCTCCTCAGCCAAAACTACCTCCCACAGGGAGAAAGACGAAATTCTTGGAGAGAACAACTGGATTGGTCTGAAGACTGCCTCAATGCTTTCATGGCTCACGAAAGTGCCCATAGAGAATTAGAGCTCCTTCGGCATGCCTTTGACGACTTACCGGAGAATGCTGAGTCCTTTGGATTGGTTCATTACGACTATGAATTGGATAACGTCTTCTACGATATGCAGAATGATCTGATCAGCACCATTGACTTTGATGACTGCCACTATCACTGGTTTGGGATGGATGTGGAGCGTACTTTAGCGAACCTGGAAGAGGAGCTGGAGAGTGAAATGGTGCCGATGGCCAAGGAAGGATTTCTCAAGGGATATCAGTCTCTTATAGAATTGAATCCGGATATCCTTGAGCACTTTGCAGCGTTTCAGAGATATGCCGGATTCATACAATATGTTCGTTGTTTACGGGCTGTTCACGAGCCTGTCGGGAACGAACCAGAATGGATGGATGGCCTGAGAGCCTATCTTGCCGGGCTGATGCAGAAGCGCATGGAAGCCTTTGGCACAGAGATATAGCTTCTTGTCGGATGCTTGTCCTTCTTACCTATTGATCACAAATCTGCCGGAGCTATGGACTTTGACAGCATCTTTGACCCGATACAGATAGATACCACTGGCAAAATCCTGAGTTATTACCAGGGAAGATTTCCCGTCAAAGGAGCTTGTGAAAACAAGCTGACCCCTCAGATTAAAGACTTGAAGTTCAGCTTGAATAGGTTTATCCCCTTCAAAACAGAGTGAATTCCCCCGCGAAGCAGGATTGGGATAGACTCTGAAGGTGTTCATTGGGCTTGTATGCTCCTCAATGGAGCTGGATTCTGACCACATTTTCATATCTGTGGGCATCATAGCAACAGAGTATTGACTCTGTAAGACAAGATTCTGATCGAATATTTTCACGCTGCCATTACCGCTCCAATTTGGGCTCAACACCGCGATCACGGATGAACTGCCCACAATCTCGGAGCCCCCATTCGAAATGGGATTCTGGCTACCATGGATCACAGACAAAGCCTGCGGATCGTATGAATATAAATTGAGACCATTACTATCAGCGACGTAAGCAACTTCATCAGTGGCTATCAGAATGCTTCCTGGTGTGCCACCCAAAGCAACAGTTTGCTCCAACTGGTCTGTTTCTGTATCAATTATACAAATCGCCCCACCAACACTAGTCCAGTTGCCGGTACAAGAGACATGAAGCTTACCTTCATAGCTAGCCAGATACTGAGGGTTCAGACTTACCGGAATCGTGGTAACCAGACTAAAGCTATCCAAATCTATTACTGAGACAGAGCTTCCGGCATAGTTATTGGAGTAGTTGCCAGCGTTGGTCACATAAAGTTTATTGCCAACTATATGTAAAGCTTCTGGGGCAGAACCAACTGTCAGATTTCCCACAGCAGCACCGGTTATCGTGCTAATCTTATAGACTTTACCGCTGATTAAACCAGTTACATAAAGGTAATCTTCGTGTTTTACTGCATCCCAGGGATTGGAACCCATCCCCACAAATAGGTTTGATAGGCTTTGTCCGGTACTACGGGAGATCTTTTGCACAGCATTATCTCCGGAATTCACACACCAGATGTAATCCCCGTCCAAGACGATCTTATTCGGAACGTTTCCCAAGCTGGCAAAGCTGTTGTTTACTGTGTTTGATTCCAGATCAATTCGACTCAGAGTACGTGATTGAGAATTCACTACATAGAAGATTTGTGCAGGATAAGTGGATACAATCAGGAGCAGCCCCAGAAGGAGCACTGCCTTGGTTAAGAATTGTTCGAACATTTGGTTCACCTCATTTATTGTATTGTGACTTGAGATGAACGGCAGCTTATACCCATTTCACCGTAGGTATAAAACATACTTGGTGGCAGGTTTCCTGGCTTGCAGCGGTGTGGGCTCTATTGTAATAGTCCCGTAAAGTGCGCCTTCCCACCCGGAATCCCGGACAGTGACGAACTTAACCTTTTTTGCTGCTTACAGTGGCGGAGACCGCTTCCGATTTTAACGGAATTCCCTTTTACCTGTGCTAAAGCACCATCAAGTCACTAAAAAGACATTCTCTGCCTCCGCCACTTTCGTCAAGCAGAATCTACTCTTTTTTACCCTCCTGCTCACTCACTACAATCTTTAGCGATCCTTTAGTAATCCTTTAGCGATTCTTTAGCGAGAGCTAAGGATTAGCCTGTCCTATAGTAAGTTATGGCTAAACTGTCGAATGAGAGAGCTAAGGACAAGCCATATAGAACTTTACAGGCAGGAACCACTGAGCCTCAACCCCAGTACTGAATCTTTGGAGTAAATAAAGCTTGCCTGCAATTGCCGGGAGATCCATAATGGAAACAACGACCAATAAGGCAGGTTATAAATGTCTCATCCCTACAGTGGACAAAAGGTTCAAAGCCTCATGCGAAAGGATTTTCTGGCTCTGCATCAGGACTATTCTATCAGTGAAGCCTTGGATTTCATCAGACAAAATAGCGGGAGCGACCGCATTGTTTACTACTACACCATAGACGACGAAGGAGTACTCGCCGGAGTGGTCTCGACCCGGCAATTGATCACCACAGATTTGAGCACACCACTGAATCAGATCCACAACACCAGAGTCAGATCTATCCCCTGCAGAGCAGAAATTGCAGATGTGCTCACCGATTTTGTGGTCCACAAATATCTGGCTCTGCCGGTTGTAGATGCGGATAGACGTTTGGTCGGAGTGGTGGACGTGAGCGTTTTTTCGGATAACATCGATGATATTTTGGAGCGTGATGCTGCTGATAGTGTGTTTGAAACCATAGGCTTCAGATTGTCCCAAATCAAAGGAGCATCGCCCATCAAAGCTTTTCGCTATCGGTTTCCCTGGCTCTTGGCAACTATTGCCAGTGGGATAGCCTGTGCGCTGATGACCTCAAGATTTGAACACATCCTGGCAGCCAGCATTGTTCTGTCCTTCTTTCTAACTCTGGTATTGGGTCTGGGCGAGAGTGTGAGTATGCAATCCATGACCCTCACCATCCAAGCCCTGAGAAGTACCAAGCCCAGTGCCAAGTGGTTCTTTCAGGAATTGGGCAGAGAGGCCATTAGTTCTCTGCTACTGGGATTGGCAAGTGCGGTAACCGTCGGCGTGATCGTCTATATCTGGAGAGGCGAACCGGGTACTAGCCTGGCTATCGGAGGATCGCTGATACTAAGCCTAGTGACTGCCTGTCTAACCGGTCTTTCCATCCCGGCAGTGCTTCACACGTTGAGATTGGATCCCAAGATTGCCGCCGGTCCTTTGACTTTGGCTCTGGCAGATATATTCACTATTGTGATCTACTTCAATGCTGCTGCTTTGGTCTTGTAGAGCCTAAAAGGAAGAGTAAGCCAGTCGAAGGGAAGCAGTCCAATTTCTGCCGGGTTGAGGTGTGTAGGCATAGATTTCATAACGCTTGTCCAGGAGGTTATAGAGATTCAATCCCGCCATTAGGCTAAAGCTCCCCAAATTGATCTTGTAATGGCCTTCTGCATCCAGGCTATCAAAGGCTGGCAGTGGTTCGATCAGATTGTCCATGGTGCTGTATTGCTTCCCTGTGTAGCTGTATGCTAAGCTAATGCCACGAATATCGTTACCTGCTGTCAGACTGAGATTAGCCCTCAGATCAGGGGTGTAAACCAGATTCTTATTGTATGTAGCAGAGTGGCTTCCGTCCGGATTAAGACTACGGTCTTTAGCCTCCGTCTTGGTTAGCGCTCCACTCAGGGAGAGAAACTTCCACTGCCAACTGGCGTCCAATTCGTAATTGGTAGTCATCGCCTTTCCAACGTTGAAGGGCTTCCAGGTCATGCCGTTTAAATAGTATTGACGCCATTGGATCAGGTTTTCCACGGTATTGTGATAATAGGCAGCCTTGATTTTGAAGCTGGATAGAGCCCAGGAAAGATAGAGGTTGTAACCCAAAGAGCTCTCGCTCTCCAGATCAGGATTGCCCTGAGTTTCACTATCACCAATCCAATACATATCAAAGAGTGAGGGTTGACTGAATGCTCTTCCCAAGTAGCCCCCAATCAAAATCTCTTCGCTCCAGGGCAGCTTGATTTCCTGCTCCAGCCGCCAACTGGGATGAAAGCCTTCCCCACTCCAGTCTCCGCGGATTGCCAGGGCAAGCTTCCATTGTAGTAAGGATGGGTAGAGGCTTTGCCCTGCCCGAAAGGCCAAAGCTGTGTTTTCCCGTTCCCCTTCCACAAGGCTTTGGTTTATATAGTTTTTGAAGATGTATTCTACATCCTTCATTTCTGCCAGGATGCTGAGCTTGGTATCTTCCAGGCTGTAGGAAGTCCCGACTTGCAGGCCTTGATTGATCTGCTCCTGGCTGTAGTGGGAGCGGGCAATGGGATTGCTGGACTCCAGGTTGCGGTAAAGGCTGTAATCTGAATAATTCCAGCCGGTGAGGTGGTGAGACCATTGTTTTCCTGCCAGGCTACCGTGCAGATTGTGCTTTCTGTATCTCCCTGTAAGGCGTGAGGCCCCGCCGGGCAGGGCGAGATCGCCCTCGGCCAGGGCGGCAAACAGATCGTG
>JAZHDE010000116.1:0-5068 GCA_036584515.1 Candidatus Cloacimonadota bacterium
CCGTGGATTGGGGTTGCATCTTTTTCCTCGGCGCGCTGGCGACAAGCCTGGCCTCGCCGACCGTCATCGCCTGGAGCTGTGAAATTTCGTATTCCGGCTCGACCCGAGGCAGCTCCTCATTACCGGAGCCGTCTTCTTCCGCCGCCGTCTGCGCGGCCTGGGCGGTCTGAGTCACGTCGCCGGTGATAACGCCCAGTTCCGAATCCGGACGGGCGATGACGTGTTCGGACACGAGGCAGCCGCCCATGCGCCGGATTTCGGCCACGCCCGCGTCCACGGCGGCCCGCACCGCGGCCACCTCACCGCGCACGGTGACGGTCACCAGCCCGGCCCCTACCTGTTCGCGGCCCCCGATGCGCACGTCGGCGGCCTTGACCATGGCGTCGGCCCCGGCGATGGCGGCCACAAGCCCCCGTGTCTCGATCATTCCCAGTGCGTTCATGCGCTGCCTCAGTGCCGGATCACGGCCACGTCGAAGTTGTGGGCGGAAAACCACCCGCCCAGACGCTCCAGGTCGGCGTCCGTCAGGGACTGCTGCGCGTCGAGGGTGTAGTCCCAGCCGAGCTGGCCGTACTTGCCACGCCCATGCGGTGGTACGGCAACAGGTCGATGCCCTTGAAATTCCTGTAGTCCATTACATAAAGAATTGAAGGAATAGAGTATGGAAAGCAAAGATGAGAAACGTGAAGTCATGATCAGAAAAGCCTCAGGTAAAACAGAAACGTTCAATATCGACAAGCTGAAAGCTTCATTGCAAAACGCCGGAGCTCAGGAAGACGTAATTGCCGAGATAGTGGATGATATAGAAGATTGGGTTTATGACGGCATCAGCACCCGCGAGCTCTATGACCGGGCTTTTAGGACGTTTAAGCGGATCAGCACTGGCGGTGCCTTGCTCTATAAACTCAAAAAAGCCATCATCAGCATGGGACCCAGTGGTTTCCCCTTTGAGCATTTCATCGGAGAAATCTTCAGACGGCAGGGTTACAGTGTGGAGGTTGGCGTCGTGGTGGAGGGAGCCTCAGTAAGCCATGAAATGGATGTGATTGCCACCAAAGGAAATGAACAGATCTTGGCAGAATGTAAGTACTCTGTAAAGCAGGGTCATAGCGTCAGCATTCAGGTGCCACTCTACGTGAATTCCCGCGTGATTGATATAGTGGAGAAACTGCATGAAGACAAACAAAACTTGGATACAAGATACTCAGCCTGGATTGTCACAAATGGACGTTTCTCACCCGATTCGGTAAAGTACAGCCAGCGGAAAGGGATTCATCTCCTCGGCTGGGATTACCCCCAGGGACAAGCGCTGAAAGATCTGATAGAAAGAGAAAAGATGTATCCCATCACAATCCTGAATGGTTTGACCGTGAGCGAAAAGCGGAGCTTGATGAGCCGTGGCATAGTTACATGTGATCTGTTACATGATCAGGTTAGTCTGCTTGAAGATCTGGGCCTGAGTGCCAGGAAACGCGCTGCCGTGATCCTGGAGCTGGAGAGCCTCCGGAAATAGGGTGTTATTGTAGACAGATCGGATTGGCATCTTATCAGGTAGATCCAGTTTGAAAGAATTGGCGCATTTAGTTAGTGCCGACTCTTTGTAAACTCGCAGATAATCAATCTTGGAATGCAGCATTGCAGAGGGTTTAGCTTGACAAAAGAAGCAGCCTCTAAAGTAGTGACAGAACCAAATTTAACGGAAGAAGACAATGAGATTTGAAAACGAACTTAAAGTGATAAAGAAAGGCGTGGAAGAGATCATCCCGGTGGATGAACTGCTGAAGAAGCTGGAGAAATCGGCCAAAACCGGAGTTCCACTCCGCATCAAATATGGCATTGACCCCACCGGCTACGACGTTCATATCGGTCACCTTGTCCCCATTCGCAAGATGCGGGAGTTTCAGGACATGGGCCATATTGGCGTGATTATTATTGGTGATTTTACTGCCCAGATTGGCGACCCCACCGGGCGGGACGATTCACGCCCCCCGCTCACCAAAGAGCAGATTTTGGAAAACTCCGCGAAGTATATGGAACAGCTCTTCACCGTGCTGGATCCTGCCCGCACGGAGATCCGCTATCAGACAGAATGGTTTGGCTCTATGGGGATGACGGATGTGATCAAGCTGATGGGTAAATTCACTCTGGCGCAGTTCTTGGCGCATGATACCTTCCGCAATCGTTATGAACAGGGTTTAGCTCTGGGTATGCACGAGATCATGTATCCGATCCTGCAGGGCTATGATTCTGTTGCTATCCACAGCGATGTTGAGCTGGGTGCCACAGAACAGAAGTTCAATATCCTGGCAGGACGCGACATGCAGCGCTATTTTGGCCAGGAACAGCAGGTTGCCGTGCTTTCTCCCATTCTGATGGGCACTGATGGTGTGAACAAGATGAGCAAATCCATGAATAACTACATAGCTGTCTTCGACCCACCTGCGGAGAAATTTGGCAAGGTGATGTCCATCCCGGATAAGTTGATTGTGAATTACTATAACTACGCTACCACACTGCATCCCGATGAGATTCAGAAGATCAAAGAAGAGCTGGAATCTGGAGTCAATCCTATGCTTTCTAAGAAGCGGCTGGGCTGGGAGATTGTGAAGCTCTACCATGGGGCAGAGGCGGCTGATGAGGCCAGAAGCGCTTTTGAAAAGCAGTTTTCCCAAAAGGAGATACCGGATGAGATGCCGGAATTCAATTCTCCCGAGCAGAGCCTGAAACTGATCCGTATCCTCACCGAAAGTGGACTCTGCGAGACTAATGGCGAAGCCAAACGGCTCATCATGCAGGGAGCAGTTTCCGTGGATGGCACCAAGTTCACAGCTATAGATGCGGAGATTGAGCTGGTGGATGGTGCTGTCATCAAGTGCGGTAAAAGAAAATATCTGAGGATTCGCAAGTAATGCCGGAAGTCTTTGTTAAGTTCCTGCTTCAAGCCGGGATCCTGGCGGTAGTTTTCTACTCCATCATTATTCATGAAATCAGCCACGCCTGGGTGGCTTCCTGGCTGGGGGACGATACTGCCAAGAGACAGGGGAGGCTGAGCCTCAATCCCCTCAAACACATAGATATTTTTGGGACGGTGGTGCTGCCCCTACTGCTCTATTTCTCGGCTGGATTCGTCTTTGGTTATGCCAAACCGGTGCCGATAAATCCATATAACTTCAGGGATTACAAGAGAGATAGCGGCTTAACAGCACTGGCGGGCCCCATCTCCAATATCTGCATATCAGTGCTGTTTACCCTGCTCTATCATCTGGGCTCCGGTCTTGCCATCATCCCTCAACTGGCACTGATGGTGGTTTATCTGAACCTTCTTCTGGCCTTCTTCAATCTGATCCCGGTACCGCCTCTGGATGGCTCCAAGGTGCTGGGCATCTTTCTCTCGGATCGGGCCTATTACCAATGGACACTGCAAGAAAAGAAGGGTATGATCATACTGTTTGCAGTCTTGATAGTATCCAATCTCTTTGGCCTGAACCTGGTTGGGCGGCTCATCATGCCTCTGATCAGATCCATCATGCAGGCCTGGGGCTTGCTGTAGGCAAGTTAAGCTATAACAAAAAAACACATGGAGATAAACATGGACAAGAAACAATTGCAAAAAATGATCACTGATAATGATGCTCAAGCCATTGATCTTAAATACTGTGGCTTGGATGGCAAGTGGTATCACATCACTTTTCCCGCCCGGAGATTGGATTTTGTGCTCGAGCATGGAGTTCCCTTCGATGGCTCCAGTATTCCCGGTATGCGAGATGTGGAGAGCGGAGATATGGTGCTGATGCCCGATCTCAGCTCTGCCTGTATTGATCCCTATTATGAGACCTCCACTCTTAGGTTGATCTGTTCTATCTGTGATGCAGAGACCAGAATAGGCGTGAAGAAAGACCCGCGCAGCGTGGCAAAGCGGGCACATGACTATCTGCTCAGCACAGGGATTGCCGATAGCTCTTCCTGGATTCCCGAGCTGGAGTTTCACCTCTTTGATTCCGTGGAGACGAATTCCGATCGCTATTCTGCCGGTTATACCATATCCAGCGCAGAGTGTAAGGACTCCCTGCCGATAGATTTTGATGATGCCGATGGCGTGTCCCGCCAGGACGTCAAAGGATATCACATGGACACACCTTTTGACCGCTACTACGAGATCCGTCAGGAAATGGTCAATCACATGGAAGAGCTGGGCATCAAAATCCGCTATCATCATCATGAAGTGGGGCTCAGTTCACAGCAAGAGATCGAGACAGAACTGCTGGAATTCCCCAAAATCTGTGATGATGCCATGGTGATGAAGGATATTATCCGTCGCACTGCTTTGGAAAATGGTCTCACTGCCACTTTCATGCCCAAGCCGGTCTATGATCAAGCTGGTAATGGCATGCACTTTCATATGATGCTGCACAAGAAAGGCAAGAATGTGTTCTATAAAAAAGGTGGTTATGCCGATCTTTCCAAGGAAGCCATCTGGTTCATCGGTGGCATTTTGTCTCATGGAAAAGCCATTGTAGCCTTCACCAACCCCAGCACTAATTCATTCAAGCGTCTCTTACCCGGCTTCGAAGCTCCGGTGAAGCTCATCTTTGGTCAGGCAAACCGCTCTGCTGCTATCCGTATTCCCAAGTATGGCAACACGGAAGCCACCAAGCGTTTTGAATTCCGTACCGGTGATGCCACTTGCAATCCATATCTGGCAATGAGCGCTCTGCTCATGGCAGGACTGGACGGTATCAAGAACAAAATAGACCCCACCAAGCTCAATATGGGTCCTATAGACGACAACATCTTTGCCTGGAGCGAAGAGAAAAAAGCCACCTTGCACTCCATACCCGCCAATCTGGAAGAAGCCATGCAAGCTCTGAGAGAAGATCACGCCTTCCTGCTACAGGGTGGAGTGTTCAATGAAGAGCTCATAGAATCCCATATCAAGATGAAGTTGGCTGAGCATAAGGCGGTAAACGACCGTCCGCATCCATATGAAATGGCACTGTATTACAGCTTGTAAGATACGGCGTGGCGTCCTCGCTGAACAGCCCCGAGGAGGTGCTGCTGGCCGAGAAAC
>JAZHDE010000117.1:0-5061 GCA_036584515.1 Candidatus Cloacimonadota bacterium
GTATCCAATAGCAGGCCTAGCTTGTTCGAATCTTCGCTTCTCACATAGGCGATGGCAAAGACAGGATTATGGTGATGATCCAGCTTCACATAGTCCAGCAGTTCAACGTGTTGGAGGAGATAACTGCGGAAGTCATCGTGTCGGGGTTCTTTGTGTTTCAGGTCTATGCCACGTCCGTTGTAAGCCAGTATGAAAGCATAGCTGTAGCTGGCTCTGCTTTCCCAGATCTGGGCAAAATCCGGCCTGAGATTGTCAAAAAACGCTGCAATGGGCTGAAATCCATAGCTGAGGAAAGTAAGATCCGCCAATCCGAAGCCGCCATAGCGCATAGGATTGAACTCAATGGGGATAAATTCTGTTCCACGCAGCTTGAATTCGGCATGAATCGGGAAATTGCGAAGCCCCAGAATGGCTCCAAAACTCTGAAACAGCTCAGTGATGGGCTCCAGATACTTGTCGAAGAGCTCTTTGCTGCTGTAATACATCAGATGTGCATATTCCGGAATCCTGGCCACGGGATGGTGATAGATATTCATGATGACAGCAGAGCCGGATGAATCATAATACATATCCACTGCATACTCTTCGCCTTCAACGTATTCCTCCATTAGAAACTCATTTTTAGTGAGGATGGACTCCGGGAAAAAGCGTGAGTACTGGGCAATTTCCCTGGTGATTTCCGTGCCTAATTCCAGCAGATTTGCACTGGGATCGAGCACCCGAACCCCCGTGCCAAAAAAACCTTTAAGGGGCTTGACCACAAGTTTCCGGCCCGGGATAGACAGGCTGGAAATCTCATCCAGCTTGAACTTGGCACAGAAGAAATCGGGATAGATGTGCCGGAGGGCTTCCCGGCAGAGATACTTGTCTTTGAGCTGCTCTATGCCATGCACACAAGTGGGATTATCCATCCTCTCCATTACTGTGCTCAGTGAGGTCTCGGAAGGAACATAGACCATATCCTGCTCGCTGAAGCGGATATCGCTCTTCTGCAGCTCTTCACCGCTCAGCACTCTGATTCCCGCACCGGGATTGGCTGTGAACTTGCTGTTATAGGTGGTTCCAGTGACTATATAATTCATTCTATCCTTCTTAATCCAAAATTAGCTGATCTGATTCCCGATTCTGTTAACCCTTGGAACCAGTAGCCTTGCAGCCTGCTCTATCTTGTTGTAATCAAAAACAAATCAGGCTCCAGCGACATAGAGAAACAAACTGCTTACTGAGCCTTGGTTTGTCAAGCAGCAAACCCTAAACCATGATCCAATCACTATTATGGGGTAGTTCAATTGATGCCCAGGCTCTCGCGCCAGATCTTCTGATAAAAGCCGGGATTCTCGCTGTAGTTCTCCACAAAACGGTAAATCCCGTCGCGGCGTTCCAAGACCCCTTCCTCCACCAATTCCCGCCGCACCAGGCAGTAATCTTCATAAATCGAGCTGATCACGGCATTGATCTCTTTCTCGGAATAGCTCCGAGCTGCTTCAAAGAGCCGGATGATCTCCAGATAGACGATCCAGCGTTTCTTGTTCTGAGTCGGCAGGCGTTTCACCTTGCCATCCTCAAAGTAAACTTGCAAAACCTTCTTGCGCAGAGTATCCACGGCATCGGGCCGGGAGGCATCATCAGCAGGGATGATCTCTTGTAGTTTCATTTCCAATATCTCCTTTTTCAAATGGTAAACGTTGTAATACTGCACTTTAACGGAATAGACCAGTCCCGCTTGCTGTAGCTTTTTGAGATGCGCCGAGACGGTTGAGACCGCCAGATGCAGTTCCTCCGCCAGGTCTTCCACACACCAGGCTTTCTCCTGTAAGAGCCGGATGATCTCCAGACGAGACTCATCTGCCAATCCTTTAAATAATTGAAGTGCTTTCATATCCACATCCATTTCGTTGTATAGCGAAACAAATGTAGAGAACGGGGAATTTGTCAAGAACTCATTTTGCAAGAGACGAGTGCTGCGCTGCTTCGCTCACCGGGCTGGGAAATAGGATTAGACTCTCTTTTTGAACCACAGAGGACACAGAGAAAAGCGGAGAACAGCAGAGGAGGAAGCCTCATCCTGAGGCTTTTCTAATCAAAACAGAGGAATAGAGGAAAAGAGAGTTTGAGGTTACAAGTTTGTCATGTGATTATGGCTGCGAGATTCAAACCACTCCTAACGAGTTTTCACGCTTTACATTCAGGATTCGAGACGTCCTCGTCTCGATTGACCGCTTGCGGGCAACCCACGACATTACGGCACCGCCCTCTACCATTAATTACGCATCCTTGCGTTACGCAGATATGCGTAATTTGTTCTTGACTTCCCGGAGGCTTCGCCTATCTTGTCATTAGGTACAGAGATAAGGAGTTAGAAATGCAAAATCCTTTTCAATACGGCAAAGTGATTGGAGCCCCCTATTTCACGGATAGGGAAAGGGAGCTGGCCGAGCTCATCTCCGAAGTGGAAAACCGTCACAATCTGGTGCTCTATTCTCCCCGCCGCTATGGCAAGACTTCCCTGCTGATGAAACTGGCGGCCGAACTAAAGAGTCGGGATATCCACGTGATCTTCATTGACTTCATGCAAGTGACATCCCGGGAAGCCTTTATCCGGCTCTTCACCCGTGAGCTGTTTCGCAAGACCCCCGGCAGCGCCAAGACCATTATGAAAAAGCTTGCCGCCCTGGTCTCCGGCTTGAGACCTGCCATGGAAGTAGATGCCCTGGGGAATGCCTCCCTCTCTGTGCGCCTGGACAGCAGTCCCGTCAAAACGCAAGCCTTGGAAGAAGTTCTGAACCTCACAGAGACCTTTGATCCCAAGAAGAGATGGCTGGTGATCTGCGACGAATTTCAGGAGATCATGAAGCTCAATGGTGATTCTTTCACCGCTACCCTGAGGTCTGTGATTCAACATCATCAGCGCACCAGCTACATTTTTTGCGGCAGCAGATACCACCTGCTGCTGGATATGTTCAATCGGCCCCGGGAAGCTTTCTACCGCTTTGGTAAGATCATCCCGCTATCCAAGATAGAGCCGGAAATCATGCAAGCCTACCTTACCGAACGCTTTGCTTCAACCGGGATGAAGCTCCCGGCAGCTCTGGCGGAAAGGATTATCAGCCTGGCAGATAACATCCCCAATTACGTTCAATTCATCGCAGCCGAGCTGTGGCAATTGGCCCAGTTGGGAGGCACAGAACCCAGCGAAGAGCTGCTCAGTAAAGCCCTGGAGACGGTTCTGAACAACCAAAGTGACTATTTCCTGCAAGTCTGGAGCGGACTCAGTATTCAGCAGAAGAAGCTGGTCTCCGCTCTGGCAATAGACTCCGGTAACCCCTTTTCGCAGGATTTTCACACCAAACACAGGCTGGGAGCTACATCCAGCACACAACGGGCAATGCAAAAGCTGATCTCGGAGCAGATTGTCAGCAAGGAAGACGGCAGCATTATCTTTGGAGATCCGCTCTTCAAGCTCTATATCCGTTCCCGGTTTACTGAATGAATTTTTTTACCACAGAGAACACGGAGGAAAGCAGAGAACAGCAGAGGGAAAAGCGAATTTATAATTTACGATCTACAATTTACAATGTACAATAGGGACGCTTCGCAGCTTGGTCAGGGAAACAGAGGTCTTTTCATGTCAAAACAGAGGAAAAGAGTAAAAGAGAGCTGATGTTGTGGCGGACTCCGATCCGCCATAAAACATTTCTACCCAGAGGATGTAGTGGCGGACTCCGATCCACCATAAACATTTCTACAGTGAGTTCAAGAAGGGATGAAATCCCTGAAGGAACGTGATTTGATGATATGGAGCGCAGATGACTGGATCGACTGGATCAACAGGACTCTCTCCCTGCTCCGCGCATCGTCATTCCTGCGACCCCGGTCGCAGGAATCACATGATGAGAACATTGGGTGGTAATGGGTGTACTCTGAAGGACTTTTAGCGGTATTCCCGGAAATGGGTAATTATTCCATAGTCTTTATTAATGAACTCTATGAACACACCCCCCTCATCAGTGTAATCCGGAATTATCCTAAGAGTTTCCCTATGTCTGCCGGAGTCTTCGCCGTGTCTTCGCCCAGTCTTCCCGAGCACTTTGCTCCGGAAGAGTCCTGCAAGACTCGGCGAAGACTCCGGGAGAAAAGGGGGAGCTAGTTAGAAGTTAGAAGTTAGAAGTTCGAAGTGAGAAGTTAAGAGGGACTCTACTTTCCTAGGTTGAAGATGTATTTTTGCCAGTCCACTTCAGGGCTGGCGTCACTGAGATAATCCAGCATTCCGTCCGGACTGATCATGATCACGGCTGGCAGATACTTGATATCCAGTAGTTCCAGACTGGCGTCATCGATCCGGTAATAGGGCAATACGGGCTCAAACCCGCTTTGTACAGTCTGCGCCCGGGCCGGGTCTGAATCGTATCCATTTACTAAGAGAACTACAGCTTCAGAGGAGTCTTCCAGATCTTCCTCCAGCCAGATTCGGACCTGGCTTATGCAGTGATCATCCCAGGAAGCCCAAACAAACAGGAAGACTCTCTGTCCCATATAACTACTCAAATCAAGAGGATTACCGTTGGCGTCCTGGATATTGAGCTGAGGAAGTTCCTGCCGCAATCTCTCCTGTTCCAATCTTGCCTCTTCTTGCTGATGGGCAAGCTCTTCATATTCGGGTACCTGATCCTCAAAATCCCCCCAGAGGGTATCCTCAAACTCAGGATAATAGTGTTGGTAAATTTCCAGGTTGTCGATACTATAGCCTCTATTGATCAGATCTCTGGCCAGTTCTATAGCCTCTGGAGTCCTGCCCAGATTAAGTAGCATCGGCACTGCAACATAAGGATAGTTACGGTTAGTAACCAGGGTGGAGTCACTTGCGAGGAGGGAGTCCAGGGCTGGCCAATCCTCCGCGGCAAAGAGCGCAGTCATCAATCTGGAGTTATAGTTCTTCAGGCTGTCCTCAGGAGGGAATTTGTTGTTTGTAATGCAGTTAGATATATATACAGGCAGGATTCTCCTGGCCGGCTCTGCACTTTCAAGGAAGCGGCAAAGCTGATTCGTGAAGTATATAGATTT
>JAZHDE010000118.1:0-5055 GCA_036584515.1 Candidatus Cloacimonadota bacterium
GCGCCTTCTGCATCCGCTCCACCCGTTCATGATAGTCCGGCAGGGGCATGACACCCCTGGCCTGCAGCCATCCGTAAGATCCAGAGCTTTGAGCCTGATCTGGTGATTTTCTCTTACTGGCTCCCCTTCTTTGCCCCTTCCAGCGGATGGATTGCCCACGCTCTGAAGAATAGCAAATTCATCTTCCTGGCGCACAATATCGAAAGCCATGAGAAATGGCCCTTTGCCGGACTTTTGAGAGAATATGCCCTCTCCAAAGCAGACCGGATCATCCTGCTCTCTCAAGCCTGCTTGAGGGATTTGAACAGCTTTCTACCTCTCCGGATTGCCCAGAAGGGACTGCTGGCTTTTCATCCCATATACCCGCCTCATGATTTGCCTCAAAGCACTCCTGCCGATAGCAAAGCAACCCTGCTCTTCTTCGGCCTGATCAAGCCTTACAAGGGACTCGACCTGCTACTTAAAGCACTGGCTCTGGTGAAGAAGGAGCTTCCGGAGATTCACCTGATCATCAGCGGTGCTGTCTATGGCAGCTTTCAGCCCTATCAGGAACTGATTGATGCCCTGGAATTAGCCGATAATATTGAGCTGAATCTACGCTACGTAAACGAAACCGAACTGGGCGAATTCTTTCTGCGCAGCCAGCTCTGCGTCCTGCCCTATAAAACAGCTACGCAGAGCGGTGTGATAGCCAATTCCTACAGCTACGACATCCCTGTGCTCGCCACAAAGGTTGGCGGCCTGAGTGAGTATATAGTTGAAGGTAAAACCGGCTATCTGGTACCGCCCGACCGACCTCATGAAATGGCAGAGGCTATTCTGAAACACTTTCGTGAAGAGAGATTTAAAGCCATGCAAACCGAAATCCGCAGCTACAAAGAGCAGTATTCCTGGTCCAAATTGGCTGCCCTTATATTGGAGTAAGCCTGAAAATCCTGTTGATCAGCTACTACTTTCCACCCTGTGGTGGCGCAGCAGTCCAGAGATGGTTGCGCCTGATCCGGGAATTGGTCGGCTCCGGCGTCCGGGTCTGTGTGATTTGTCCCGCCGAGGGCATCTACCCCAATCTCGACGACAGCTTGGAGCAGCTCATCCCCTCCACTGTAAAGGTAATACGAGCCGGTAAGTCCCGCCTGGGGAAACTCTGGAAAAGCCTTTCAAGCAAACCCATGCCATACGGCGATCTGAAGACAAACAGCGAAGATAGCATGTTGCAGAAGCTCCTGATCTGGATTCGCTTGAATCTGATCATACCTGATCTGAGAGTGTTTTGGGTGCCTGCAGCCTATAGAGCTGCCAAGGCTGAATTGCTCCTAGATCAATATGATACTATTATCACGACCGGACCGCCACACTCCACTCATCTGGTGGGCTATCTGCTGAAGCGGAACTACAGGATGCGCTGGGTGAGCGATTGGCGTGATCCCTGGACTCAGATTCACTACCTGCAGCTCCAGCCCCCCTCACGGCTCAGCCTGATGATTCACCTCTATCTGGAAAAGCTGATGCTAGGGGAGTCCGACCTGGCTCTGGTGGTCTCCCGGTACATTTCTGATTCACTTCCCCCTGGCAATAAAAAGATACTCTATAATAGCGTTGATCCGGCTGACTTCCCTTCCTTGGACGATATGAAGGGTTCTTTGCCCGAGATGGACAATGAAAGCTTTACTATAAAGTATATAGGACAACTTACTGCCGGGCAGGATATAACTTCTTTTCTTAAATTGCTCTCATCCCTGCCTGGCGACCTCCGATTCAGCTTTGTCGGAACCAGGATTTCAGGGGATTTGGAAGAGTTCCTGGGATCGCAACAGAACCTGATACTGGAGAGAAAAGGCTTCCTGAGTCATCGTGAGGCGATTGCAGAGATGCTCTCTGCCCAGGTATTGCTGCTCTTGATCAATGATTATCCCGGCAGCGAGGGCATGGTGACCACCAAGCTGTTTGAATACATTGCTTCCCGAAAGCCCATCCTTTGTATCGGCAATACGAATAGCGAAGCCTGTCGCCTCATACGGGACTACAATGCCGGAAAGTGCTTCGAATACACTCAGAGTAACGAGATAAGAGACTACCTGACTGAACTTTATCAAGATCATCAGAAGGGACTTCTGCATATAAACAAGACCGATCTGAGCAGCCTGATGCAGCCTCAGCTGTTAGATTATCTGAGCTAGGTCGCTTCTCCACTAAGCGACTATTGAATAATTACCTATTTCCGTAATTGCCGCGATTATCTGTCAGAGTACACCCATTTTTCCCCAAAGTTTACCTTATGTCATTCCTGCGAAGGCAGGAATCCATGGGCGCTACAACCCGTTGTTCTACAACTGGTTAACAAGTTGATGGATTCCTGCCTTCGCAGGAATGACGATACGTAGACCAGAGAGGTAAATCCAAATTCTCGCCATGTTTAGCGGCATGTGCAACGGTCTTGGTGAATGTATGCTGGCCTGGTCGATGGGCTGCCGCCCGTCGCTATCAGATGAGCGCCCCTTCAGGGCTCTCTAGACTATTGGGGTGGAGACGTTCTTTTCACCATTCCATGGCGCTTCGGAGAGCGCTAGTACACGTCACTACGTTGCCACGTCACAACGTCACAACGCCAAAAGATAGTGTTTTGAATACGTCAAACCTATATGGTTTTAAGTGGCGTGGTGGCTATGATTTTTGAGCCAGATATTCTGCGATCTCGCCGCGCTGCTTATCAAAGCCGGCTTTATTCATCAGGGCATAGGTGGCAACTTTGCCTGCTTCGACCCCGGGCTGATCCAGAGGATTGATATGCAAGAGTTTGCCTGTGAAGACAGTCTGGATCTCGTAGAGCATGATGAAGGCACCAATGTTCTCCTCGTTCAGTTCGGGGATAACGATGTTGCAATTCGGACGTCCCGCTTTGGTGAGGGCGATCTCGGTGGCAAGGCGTTCGGCATTGAGCAATTCGCTGAGCTTTCTACCGCCCAGGTAGCTCACCTCTTCCCTATCGGGATGGAGCTTGGGGATGGTAAAATCGTTGTGGAACTGCTCCACTGTGAGGAAAGTGAAGATCTTATCGTTGGGACCTTCGCTGTAGAGCTGCACCTGAGAGTGTTGATCGGTGGTTCCCAGAGCCTTCACGGGGGTTTGGCCAACGTAGATTTCTCTGCCTTTGACGTCGTAGCGTTTACCCAGGCTTTCTGCCCAGAGCTGTCTGTACCAATCTGCAAAGTCGTAAAGACTATTAGAATAAGGCATCATCACGGAAATGTTTTTGCCTTCCCGCATATAGAGATAATGCAGGAGGCCATTCAGATAGGCGGGATTTGATAAGAAATTCGGGTTGTTACATAGCTCCCTCATCTGTGCGGCACCTTTGAGCAAAGCTGCTATATCACAGCCGGCAAAAGCGCTGGACAGCAGCCCAACATCGGTGAGCACGGAGAAGCGTCCACCCACGTTATCCGGCACTACAAAGGATTGATATCCTTCCTTGCCGATCACCTGGCGCAGGAAACCCTTTTCTTTGTCGGTGGTGATCACAATCCGGTCTTTGTAATCCGGATATTTCTTCTTGAGCAAATCCACAAGGATCATGTAACCCGCCATGGTTTCAGCTGTAGTGCCGCTTTTGGTGATCACATTCACTATCGTACGATCAAGATCGGTTTGAGACAGGGTTTCATGAAGGAAAACGGGATCAACATTGTCATAGACCAAGACTTTGCGCTTTAGATTCTGTTCGGTGCGCAGAGCGTTGTAAACGGCTTTGTTGCCCAGTGCACTGCCTCCGATCCCCAGAACCAGCATGGTGTCGAACTTTGAATCTATCCTATTCACATAGTCTGTGATAGGGCTGATATCCTGCTCGGGAAGGTTGTAGAAACCCAGGATGTCTGCCTTGCGGTCGGCTTGGATATCTTGATGAGCGCTATTGATTGCTTCTGCAAAATCAGCCAAACGCTGCTTCTCGATGCCGGTGCGGATTAGCTTGGAATAAAAGAGATTGGTGGATTCAAAACGGATCATGATCACTCCTTGTTTGGGCTAAGTTGAGCTAAGAGCTTTTCGGTTAGCTCCCGGCTTTGGCAGGGATCGAAATCCCTCATAAGCTCGATTGTGGATTGGCTTGTGTTGCAAAGTAACTGTTTTGCACTCAGGTATTGGTGGGGATTGATGCTAAAGGATCGGATGCCCATCCCTAATAGCAGCGGAATGTAGCGTGGAATGGAAGCCATCTCTCCACAGACGGAGAGGCTTTTATGATGCTTGGCGGAAGCCTCGATACAGCAGGAGATGAGTTTCAGCACTGCTGGATGATGCTGCACGTAGTAATCTGCCACCTGGTCGTTATTTCTGTCCGTGGCTAGGGTATATTGAACCAGGTCGTTTGTGCCTATGCTCATAAAATCGCAGACTTGGGCCAGTTCATCTGCCATAATGGCAGCGGAAGGAATCTCTATCATAGCACCGAGCTCAATAGCTGGATTGAAGCTGATGCCCTCAGCCTCCAGCTTCTTCATTAGCTTCTCTACGAAGCTTTTTGCCTGCAGGAAGTCCTGTGCATCCACTATCATAGGAAACATGATGCGGATATTGCCATGGATTGAAGCACGCAGAATGGCGCGAATCTGAGTTTCAAAAAGTTGGGGATGGGATAAAGAAAAACGGATACCCCGGGAACCCAGATAGGGGTTTTGTTCTTCCTGGCCCGGGATGAGATGAGAAAGCTTATCTCCGCCGAGATCAAAAGTGCGGATGGTAACAGGCCTGGGATTCAAGCTTTCGGCAAGTTTTTTGTAGACTGAATACTGCTCGTGTTCGGTGGGAAGGCTATTACGATCCAGATACAAAAATTCTGTGCGGAAAAGGCCGATGCCATCGGGATTGAGCTTGAGCACCAGATCAAGCTCTTCGGGAAGCTCAATATTGGTCATCAGAACAAGCTTGATGCCATCTGATGTGATAGACGGGCTGTTACTCAAGGCTTCCAGGAGCAGGTTTCTCTTCTCCAATTCCGCTGCTTTCCTTCTGTAAAGAGCTTGAGTCTCGGGAATGGGATCCGTGATCAGAACTCCC
>JAZHDE010000119.1:0-4943 GCA_036584515.1 Candidatus Cloacimonadota bacterium
ATCCCAGATAGGTAGAATATAGGTCTGCTTTGGAACAGAGCTCATAGAGGGAGTGCATTCCCATCAAGCCGGTTCCGCAATCTAAAACTTCGGCTCCAAGATTGGCCAGAATATAAGCGATTGTGCCACCGCCGCCTTCATCGACCTTGCCCAGCTCGCCGCTTTGCCAGAAAACTCCGGCAGAATCGAAGATGCGGATCACTTTGGCGATGAATTCAGCATTGGCATCGTTGCAGCCGCTCTTGCCACCACTACCGGTGAATTTGGATACACCGATACCGTGGTTAAAGATCACAGCGTTCTGGCGTTCATGCACACCGGGATAGTTGGGATCGATAGCGGCGGTCACGTCGCCCGAGAGGATCTGAGAATTCATGAAGGCAGAACGTAATGCGGCACTGCCATTATCCTCTCCGTTATGAGCCATGAGCCTGGAAACAAAATCCTGAATGAAGATGGAGTGGGCACCTGTGGCGCCTTGACTGCCAACTTCTTCTTTATCACTAAAATAAACGATCATGGTGCGTTTGGGTTTCTTATCTGCATTGTCCAGAAGAGCTTGCATAGCTGTGTAGGCACAGATCCGGTCGTCCTGACCGTAACCCACCACCATGGAGGCATCAAAGCCTGCGTCTCTGCTCTGATAGGCAGGAACCAATTGCAGCTCCGCAGAAAGGAAATCGGCTTCGGTGATGCCGAAACGATCGTTAAGAAGCTTCACGGTATAGGCCTTGATGGCTTCTTTCTCTTCGGTCTCGGGTTGCATCATGCCGCCAAAGACCAGATTCATCTTGGAAGCATCGATTGCTTCAGCAAGATTCTTGCTATACTGCTCTTTGCGAGCCAGATGCGGAAGTAAATCAGGGATGATGAAGACCGGCTCATCGGCTTTCTCGCCATAGCTGATATTGATCACACTGCCGTCAGCTTTGATCACCACACCGTGCAGGGAAAGGGGAGTGGAAACCCATTGATACTTCTTAATTCCGCCATAATAGTGAGTACGCATGCAGGCAGTGGCACTGCCGGAATCCTCATAGAGAGGGTTCTGCTTCAGATCCACACGGGGAGCATCCACGTGGGCAGCCACCATGTTAAAGCCCTTGCTGATGGGCTCCGTTCCCAGGATTGCCATAGCCATGGTTTTACCCCGGAAGACGCTATAGACTTTCTTTTGATTCTTCTTGGCAGGAAGGGCAGTGAACTTGGCAGCGTGAAGCACTTCCAAGGAAAAAGCCACCGTTTCGCGCTCAGTTTTACTCTGATTCAGGAAATCCTTGTAGTTCTCCGCAAAGTCAAAGGCAGCCTTCTGATCTGCTGCAGGAGCAGCTTTCCAAAAGTTCTTCCGCTCGTAGAGCAAGGATTGTTTGGCATCTTTCTTCTTCATTTAATCTCCATTTATCTTATTTCTATCACTTCAAGTTTTCGCTCTCCCATGGGAGCGCTGATCAGGGCGATATCGCCCACTTTTTTGCCCAGAAGACCCTGTCCTATCGGGGAAACCACCGAGATGGGCATCACATTCTCTTCATCGGAGAACTTCAGTTCTTCCACGCCCACAATGTGATAACAGGTCTCCTCTCCAGTGTCTGTATCACGGGTCTGGCAATAGGCACCAAAGCGAATCAGGTCTTTGGGAATGGCTGCTGTATCGATCACTTTGAGCTGAGCGGCTTTTCTGCGCAGATAGTCAATCTCTGAATCAATGGCCCTCTGGCTCTCCCGGGCAGCTTTGTATTCAGCATTTTCGGATAAATCGCCAAACTCTCTGGCAGTGGCAAGAGAAGTGATGACCAGTGGACGCTCCTCATGCATCAGATGCGCTATCCGACGCTGGATCTTATCCATGCCTATGGCCGTGATAAAGAGTCTAAGATCCATCTTTTAGTCTTTTCCCTTCTTGCGGCTGAGTAGCCTTTGAGCAGCAGTGGCGGCTTTCTTGACTCTGGCATTTCCGCTCTTGGTCCAATCCCCAACGATCCGTTCCAGTTCGGCATCATAATCCTGAATGGAGCCACAAATCAGCTCCACAATCTGAGGTTCGCGGTTGTTTTCAAGGGACTTGGCAACTTCTAAAAAGTATTCCGGATCAAGCTTGCCAACAGTCTTGAAAAGCAGAATGTGTTCCGCCTGGTTATCCTCAAGGGGATAGTACCAGAGGTGCTGATAGTGAGAGAAGACTTCTTTTAGCTGCTCTGGAACCTTCTTGATGAGCTTGATGGCGGTGTTCATTGCCTGTTTACGCAGCTCCGCATTATCGGCTTTGGACCAAGCATAGAGCTGGGGAAGATACTTCTCGGGAGACTTTTTCAGAAGGGGAAGCATCACCTTTTCCATGAGCATATTCATCTCAGCATGGTTGGAATCCGCCAAAGCAGATTCTAACACCGGCAAGTAGAACATGGGGCGTTTGGGAAACAGCTTGCTGATAATATGCGCAAAAGCCAGCCTGCCATACTCTCCCTTGCGATCCCAAAGGTATTTAATAAAAGGGGCATACTGCTCGTGATTCTTGCCCATACACTTCAGCAAAGCGCTTGCCACGTGAATTATCACATCCGAAGGGATTTTACCATTGACCCTCTCGGGATAAGCGATGAAGATGATCTCAAAATCATAATCCTTTTTCGGTAGCTTATCGCGAAAATAATCCTCAGTATCCTTATCCAGCCTCTCTTTCCAGTCAATGGTCAGCATCTATATCTCCTTAAATTCATCTATTCATTCTCAAGTAGCACAGATAGCTTCTACCCGATACTTGTCAAGCTAAAAATCCAAACTTGAAACCCTCTTTGCAATGTTATGCGATCCTTCAGTTTTCCCTCCATTTGGACTGCATTACTCCCTTACTCTATACTCTTAGAATACTCATCTGATACTCATATGACACGCATGAGTTTACATGGGTGTCTCATGGGTGTCGTATTTGGGACAAAGTCTTGACAGTTTGACATGGTTTACCGATCTTGGAGCCATGATAGTTCAAGAAGGTAATCAATCATGGTAAAAGACTATAGCCGTAGAGTGTATGGATTCGAATGTGACATTTATGGTCACCTCAACAATGCCAATTACCTGCACATTTTGGAAGAATGCCGCAGTGAAGCCCTCATCGACGTGGAGATGCCGGTGCAGAAGATGCAGGATCTGGGCTGGCACGTCTATATCCACAGGGTGGAGCTGGAGTATATCAAAGCAGCCATGCTGGAGGATTTCGTCACAGTAAAAAGCCAGATTCTGGAGCTTAACCGAGCCCGCTCCAAGTGGTTACAGGAAGTTTACAACTCTGCCGGAGAGCTTTGTCTCAAAGCCCAGATCTATGTGGTGCACGTGCGAAACGGTAAACCTGCCCGGGTTCCGGATGATATCTGGGAGCACTTTCTGCGTCTGACATAGCGAACTATTTTGCTCTTCCCAAAGCCTCGTTACACTCGTTGATATAGCGTTGCATCACCATCAGAGGCCAGATCGACATTACAAAAAAGAGTAAGCTCAGCAGAACTGCGATCCATCTCGCTATCGGGAACTGGAAGGCGTTTAGCCCCAATAGTTCACCCACAATCCAGATCGTAGCCAGAATCGTGGGCCGAAAGGGCAAGAGCCGGGTCTTGCGAAAGTGCGGCTCGGACTCGATGGAAAAGAAGATAGTATATGGGAAAAAGAGGATCATGATGCTGAGTCCGGAGAGCAGATCGTTCTTCCTGGCCCAGCCTCGCGGCCTGGCAAGCCATTGTCGCAGAAACCAATACAATGGATACACTCCCAAGCTTAACACTGCCCAGAGCGGAATCAGCTTCCAGCTTGTGACCCAGAAGATGGGTCTGAGATCCACATACTCCAGATCATGTTTTACACCCTGTTCATCCAGATAGGTCTTCAGTTTCAAGGCTGCCTGTTCGTTGATCAGCGGCTTAGCCAAGGGCCGGTTGATGATCTCCTGAATCTCCCTCTGCTCTGAGATCTTCACCCAGAGACCGGTAGACATAGCCTGAACGCTGTCGCTTTTCTTAAGCTTGCCTTTGAGCACAAGATCGGCTATCTGCTCTGAGCTCACCGGTCCCTTGCTGATGCCATCCTGAGTGTAAAACCAGCTCTCTTTCACTTATCCCTTCCAGGGACTGTAATCCCTTCCGCAGATCTTCCAGGTGCTGCCTGTGAAGTAGAAATAAGAGATATCTCCATTGGTCTGGGGCTCCAGATAGCTCAGACCCCCATCCGGATCGATAAAATCCAGCCGCATGCTTACAGTGGCATAATCTCCGGAGAAGACGACGCTGATATCCCTGATCTCAAGAAGGGCATACTGCGCCATCCGATCCTGCCAGATCTGATTGAAATTCCAATAGTTTTGATTATTATGCAGATAGCCCGGTTGCACCAGCTCCATCATTGCAGCAGGATCCTTTGTATTGAAAGCACGTGAAAAGGCGGCCAGTTGCTCTTGCACCAAAGTCTCATTATCCTGCGGTTCCGTGATATCACAGGCAGTCAAAAGCATTAGAAATATCAGCGGAATCCACAACCCATACACAAATCTCATTAGCCTTCTATACCTTTTGCAACACTGCCAAAGTCTCTATATGCCAGGTCTGCGGGAACATATCGTAGGGTTGAATCTCCACCAGCTTGTAGCCCTTGGCAAAGAAAGACTTCAAATCCCGCGCCAGGGTCATTGGATTGCAGCTTAAATATAGCACCCGGTGTATTCCTGCTTTGGCCACCAGAGGTGGGATAGAATCGTCCAGCCCGGCCCGGGGAGGATCGAAGATAATTGTATCAAAACTGCTACGCAGGCTCTTGCGCAGAAGCTCCTCCACCTTACCATGAAGAAATTCTGCATTTCGGATCTTATTGAGCTCCGCATTACGGGCTGCATCCTCCACGGCTTCCTGCACCTCTTCGATCAGGCAGAGCTTTGCTGCCCGATCCGCCAAGGAAAGACC
>JAZHDE010000120.1:0-4979 GCA_036584515.1 Candidatus Cloacimonadota bacterium
GCCCGGTTTGAAACCAGTTTCCTGCAGGAAACCCTGGTCAAAGGCATCAAAAAACCCATTGGAATCTATAGATTGGTGCGTGAACTGCCCCAGCAGTGGAATCACTATCAGAAAATGCACAAGGACCGTCCTGTCTGCCTGGATGGAGCGGATCTAAGGGAGGCTCTCGATAGCCTGGACAGCGGTTCTGAAAGCCTGATCCGGATCCAGGGCAGACAAGGCAGTGGGAAAAGCTATGCCTGCTGGCTGATCTGCAATCATCTGGATAAGCTGGGACGTCCCTATGAGATCGTTAATACAGATTCTTACACGCAGAGCCTGCGTTTGGAGGTCTTTTACCGCTCTGTGCGCACAGCTTTGGGATTGGTGAATCTCAGGGAGCAATTTGCGGAGCTTTGCGCCTTTCTCACAGAGCACGGAATTGCCCATGATCCCGCCATCCTCAGGCGTCAGCTTTTTGAGACCGCTGCAAAGGCATCGGCTGAAGAACAGGAGCTCACCCAGAACTGCATCTTCGATCTATTGGCTGTACTGTATCCGCCTTCCAAAGCTCTGATCGTGGATCCCTTTGATCTCTTTGATCCTCAATCCCGGGAGCTTTTGCAGAAGCTGGCCCGGCGCAACCTTGCAGAAGGTGGAATTGTGGTCTTTAGCATGAGCAATCCCGATGCCTGGAATCCGGGGGAATACTTTCATCAATACAATGTGAACCTCATAGCTCTTAACAGCGCACAATGCCAGCAGATGATCCACTCCGGCCTCTCGCTGATCAGCAGGGAAGCCTCGCGGGAGCTTTGCCGCATCTCCGGAGCAAATCCCGGCTTTCTGACGGAACTGATCGGGCAGATCGGCAGACATCATGGCTCCAGCGATCTGATCACCCTGGGAGATATACACAATCTGCAGAATAGCGGCCTGATCCCAGACAGGATCGAGAATCTGCTGCTCTGTGGCTTTGAGACTTTGGATCTGGAGATGAAGAGCTTTCTGCGCCTGGCCAGCATATTCCCGGGATCATTCAATCTGGATGATCTGCATCTGGCCACCGAGCTGGATCCCAAAAAGATTCAGGTGCTGCTCACCCGAGCTCTGGAAGCAGATTGGCTGATTCTGGCAGATCTGCTGCCTCAGCCGGTGTACCGCTATGCCAACAGCCTGCTGCGAGATAGCGTTTACCAAAGCATCCTGCTCTCTGAGAAGAAAAACGTGCATCTGCGCATGGCAAAGCATTTGGAGAGCTTTGACCAGAATGACCCGGAGAACCTGGAAAAAACCGCCTATCACTACATCGGCACTCAGCAGGACTCTGCCATCTGTCTCTGGGCAAAACGCTTGGCGATCTTCTATGATGCGCGCGGAGCCCTGGAACTGAGCCGCCGGAACTGGGATCTGCTCCATGAACACAGCTCCGATCCCACCGAAAAGATGGAAGCCAAGCTCTCTGCTCTGGAGATCAGCCTGAAGCTGGCAGAGAATGAGCCGGCACATCAGGAATTGCAGGCGCTGAAAGAGCTGGAAAACCAGCCGGGAATCCTGCGTGACCGCTACTACTGTCTCTGGGCCATGTATCTGAATAATTCTTCCCGGTTTCCCGAACTGCGCAGCTTCACCGAGACCAAGCTTCCCCTCGTGCAGGATGCGCTCCTTGCCTTCAGATTGAGGATGCAATCTCTGGAAATGCTTTCTTCCCAAGGAGAACCGGAACTGTTTCTGCAGCAGGCTCTACCGCTCTACAAAACTCTGGACGAGCATCGGGAAGCTGATCAGCTCAGCGCTCTTTGTGGCGTCCTGGGGCAGTTTCATATGAATCAGGGCTTCTACCGCAAAGCATATCAATTTTACCGCCGCAAAGAGAAACTGGCAGAACGGCTGAGAGATCCCATCGGCAGGAGGATAGCCAGCTCCGGGATGGGAAATGCCCTCTTCCGGCAGGGCAAAAAGCCCGAAGCTCTGCTACTGCATCAGAGAGCTCTGGAGATCAGCGAAAAGAGCGGAGATCGCAATGGCTACTCCAAGGCTCTGCTCAATATCGGCACTTTCCACCGCAATCAGGGCAGTTATGAAGAGGCTCTGCGGCACTATGAGAAGAGCTTGCTGATCGCCAGACACATGGGCAATCTGATGCAGGAATCCATCATAATCTACGATATCGGCGAGCTCTACAGCTATCAGGACAGGCATGAGGAAGCCCTGGTGAATTTCCAGGAATCTCTCCGGATTGCCGAGCGGATCGGCGATGAAAGCGGTAAATCCTTTTGCTTTGACGCCATCGGCGATAATTACTTCAAACGAGGCTTCATCTCCGAGGCTAAAGCAACCTACGAAGCCAATCTGGAGCTGCAAAAACGGATCAACGACCGGGAAGGGATCGCCCATACCTATGGTAACCTGGGCAATATCGCCAAAACTGACTCCAATTGGGATCAAGCCCGCAGTTTCTACCGCAAGCAGCTCGAAATCCTCACCAAGGTGGGAGATCAGGATGGCTGCGGCAGGGCCTGGTTCAATCTCGCCATGATCGATCTTGAGACGGATGATCCGGACTCAGCCTATCCTAAGCTGGAAGAAGCGCTGAAGCTCTTTACCAGTTGCGGCGCAGAATATTACATCCAGATCACCCGGGAACAGATGGAGACCGTTGCACATTCCGCAAAAATTGGCGAGTATTAGGTTTTTCGGCTTGTGCAATGGTCTTACCAATATGAACCTCACCGTCAATTGCAAATGGTGCCCGGGTCGGATTACGCTTTATCTTCACGGAATCTGCGTCGCCTTTCTTTGTAGCGGATAGCGTCTATTTGTTTTTTACGCTGATCGCTTCGCCTATTCACATTGACCAATTCACTGCGCAGCTTACGAAATGAATCCAGACGTTCCTCATCCAGATCACCCCTTTGGATGGCAGCTTTCACGGCACAGCCGGGCTCGGTATCATGCTGGCAATCACTGAACCTGCAATGCTTTTCCAGTTCTGTGATATCCTGGAAAACAGCTTCCAGGCTATCTTCACTGCCGATGATCTTGATATCCCGCAAACCGGGATTGTCGATCAATACTCCGCCTTTGGGTAAAATGAGCATTTCCCTGCGGGCTGTGGTATGCCGTCCTCTTCCATCTGCCTGGCGGATCTCACCCACACCCAGAAGGTCTTCTCCGGCTAAAGCATTGATCAAAGTGGATTTGCCCACACCGGATGAGCCAATGAACGAGATCGTTACCCCGGGTGCCAGATAGCTGAGGATGCTCTCCAAACCCCAGAGATCAATGGCACTTACGGCATGAACCGACAGATTGGGGTACAACTCCTTCACTTCTTCCACCTTGTCTTCATAGTCGCCGCAAACATCTGCTTTGTTCAGGATAATTACAGCTCGTGCACCACTATCGCTGATGATTGCCAGATAGCGTTCGATCTTGCGCAGTTTGTAATCCGTATCGAGGGATACCACCAGAAACACAAGGTCCACATTGGCCGAGATCACCTGTTCATCAGAACTTCCGGGTTTACTATAGTTCCTGCCAAAGGTATTCTTTGCCTTGCGGGAGAAACAGCTCTTCCGAGGGAGAATTTCCATTATGACATAGGGATCGTTGGCTTGTTTTTGTTGAACAGCCACCCAGTCACCCACGGCTGGTAGCATTCCCCGGCTCTTTGCTGCTTTCCACAGCAGATCAGATAGCCTGGCGGGAACTTCTCCGCTTTCGGTAACCACAAAATAACTATTCTTCATCTCTCTGCTCAAGCGGGCGGGGATGAGTCCTTTCTCTCTATATGGCTGAAAAGTGCTTTCCCAAGCGTCGCTCCAGCCAAGCTCATGCAATTGATACATGATATCTCCATTTATTCTTTTTATTGCCGGGATTAAGTAATGAATCTCGGCCTGGTTTTTGCTGCCTTAGTGCACAGCGTTTAGGATGTTTTTTATACTCTATCTGACTGAATAAAGAAAAAGCTCTGAGGAACAATTCCCCAGAGCTTTTTTCTGGTATAATGCAGGGAACGGTTCTCTCGCCGATCCCGTAAATCTATATATTTGTAGCGCATTCAGCCAGCTTTTGCGCCCTTTGTTTAGTTAAGACTTCTCCTGATAAGGATCGGCCTTAGTTCGTGAAGTGTCCTTTGTTTTTTGTTTCAATATCCATGTTCATCTCCTTGTCGTATTTATTTATGCGCAATAGGCAGTTATCACTAATATATGTCAAGCTTTTTTGATGGTCATGAGGATAATTCTTAACAGCGATTCCGTAGAGAGAAAACATTCTATTCAGACACTTTGGCTGATGCTTCATGATGGACTTTATTAACCCAGCACGTGACGAAATAAGCCAGAGATAGCGCAATGGTTGTGTGCAGACCAAAGCCATCCAAATCACGGGATCTTGCTAAAATAAAAGCTATTAGGCATACGATAAACGGTATGATCGATGTATAGAATGCATATTTCTTTAGTTCTTTGATTAGAGCCATGCTCTCACTGAAGATAACAAACAACGCTATTATGAACACGTACTTCATCTGGGTAACATCTTGATTCCTAAAAAGATCTGTTAACTCATTATAATAATTTAAATCCCAATCCATACATGCAAAAAGGATTGTTAGTAATCCCAGTATTACTCTAACAACTCTAGCATTCATAGTTAACTGCCCCAATACTTTCTTTCTAGTAAGCAAAGTGGACTTCTTAATTAGAGGTGGAGATCCATACTGGTTTCCACCCTCATTATCTATCCTTACTAGCATAATCAAATTGTAGATTGGAATCGCTATCGACCATCCCGTTTTCCCAATATCATGCATTCTTTTTACCGATAAACTCCCCATGTAGATCACCATTATAAGATGCAGAGTATTCCTAAGTCCAAAATACAGAAAGAATTCATTGTTGCTTGGGAAAGAGGCGCTTGCCACATCCGGGAGGATAAACACAAAAGGGCTAATCCATGCGTATAGAATGGCAAACAATATGGGAGCTCCG
>JAZHDE010000121.1:0-4970 GCA_036584515.1 Candidatus Cloacimonadota bacterium
ATGCGCGATCACATGGCCACAAGTTACATGCGAAATCCCATCAGAATGATACTGGAACGCAATCGCAGCGGCTGGCAGATCATTAGTGAGAACTTCCGTCCTTTCGACATATCTGAAGATTCCCAGGCAAATGATACCACATCTGTAACGGAGATCAGCCAGGAGTTTGCGCCAGTAGATACCTTGCTCACAGATCTGGAGATTAGAGGACATGAGCCCGAACTTCCTGCCCCTGCAGAAGATCTATACGGTGCAGAACTCCTGCTGGATGGAGGTTTTGATGACGATACACACTTTTGGAAGATCGTGAATTTCACCGCCGGAGCCAGCACCCAAATCGTGAGAGAGGGACACAATAGCTACATCAGACTCAGCCACCAGAATGATAGAGATTGGTGCGCAATCGGTCAGGAGATCAGATCCAAACTCAGAGCCGGCAAAACCTATAGAATCAGCATGCGCTACAAAACGGATTGCGATAATCCCAGAGTGCCGCTGATCGTCCGCTTTGGAGATCGGGACTTGCTTATGCACACTTCCACCATCACCAGAAGACTGGATGGCTATTTCGTCACCAATAATGGCAGTGATCAATGGCAGGAGGTCATCGACTATTTCCTGGTGGAAAACGACTTACCCAATTCCACTGAGCCCATGTTGGATATCTTCTTCAATTACGGTTCCTCTGGAAACATCTATCTGGATGATATATCGCTGAGAGAATGTCTGGAATAGAGGGGACTTACATCCGAAGAAACCCATAAAACGAGATTCAAATGTCAAAATATCATAATAAAATGAGATTTAAACCGCAGAATATCAGGTTTTCTCTCCCTGTCCTGGGTATCGTCATTCCTGCCTTCGAGCCTGTTGTCAAACTGCTTGAACCCCACTTCGCGGGGTTCCATCCTCTCCTGAGCCCAAAACAAATCTCTTGACACGCACCCACTATGTTGACATATTGTCCACATGCTGGAGGTAAGTATGACTGAACAGCTACTCAAAATCAAGCAACAGCCTTTCGATTACCAGTTTCTCAAGGATCTCTTCCGGGACTACCGCTATCCGCGGAACAAGATCAGCAAGCTCCTGAGCTCAGGCGAGATCATTGCGCTCAAGAGCGGTCTGTATGTACTCCCGGAACGTTTTGGGAGAGAGCTTTCGCTGGAGCAAGCGGCAAATCTGCTTTACGGGCCCTCCTATATATCGCTGGATTATGCTCTTTCGCGTTATGGCTTGATCCCGGAGGCGGTTCACAGCGTCACTTCCGTGTGTATTGGCAGAAAGAAGGTCTTTGAGACCGCAATTGGCCGGTTTCAATACAACCAACTCAAGCCCGATTACTACAGCCTGGCATACCAGCGCATGAATACCGGGTCCTGTCCATACCTGATGGCAACTGCGGAGAAGGCAATCTGTGACAAGCTCTATCTGGCTGCCCCCCTTGTAGATGCAAGGGCTATGGAGAGCTTCCTCTTTGAAGATCTCCGCCTTGCTGAAGGGGCTGTGAGAAAAATGGATCAGAATCTGATAGTCCATCTTGCGGAAGTATCAGGCAAGCATAATCTTAAGCTTCTGAAGGAGATAATGCAATGAATAAGAGCCCCCTAACCTCAATTCTCAGCACCGGGAAAGCAAATAGTCCAGATGCATATCGCCGGAATCTGCGCGAACTCATCCAGAAAATCTGCCTCCTAGGCTTGTGGCGCGGAGCTTTTTTTGAGCATGCTGCTTTCTATGGAGGCACGGCTCTCCGGATGCTTTACGGGTTTGAGCGGTTCTCCGAAGATCTGGATTTTTCCCTCCTGAAAGAAGCGCCGGATTTCAGTCTGGCATCGTATCTGGATTTTGTGCGCCGTGAACTCGCTGCCTGGGGCATTATAGCTCAGACGGAGCTTATTCAAAAGAAGGATAGTAATTTAAAATCTGCCTTTGTGAAAGCCAAAACCCTGCAAACCTTGATCAATTTCGAGATCCCAGCTTCAGATTTGAGAAGCCTGCATCGGGATGAGCTCAGCAGCGTGAAGTTTGAGATTGATCCCCACCCACCCTGTGCCTTTGCCAGTGAGAGCAGATACATCTTGGAGCCGATCCCCTTCAGTGTTCGCGTGATGTCACTTCAGGATCTGTTTGCCGGAAAGATGCACGCAGTTCTGGCCAGGGGCTGGCTCTCCAGAGTGAAAGGCCGGGATTGGTATGATCTGATCTGGTTTATCCGCAGCGGTGCCTCCCTCAATCTGCCTCATCTGGAGGCAAGACTAAAGCAAAGCGGACACTTCCCCTCTGATCAAATGCTTAGCGAAGACCGCTTTCGCCAGATTCTGAAAGATCGAATCTTTCAAATAGATTTCAGACAGGCGGCAGAAGACGTGATGCCCTTCATTGAGGACACAAGAGCCTTGGAAAGCTGGTCTGATGAGTTCTTCATCCACCTGGTGGAGAAGATACAGATATGAACTGTTTCCCTTGTTCTTAGCTTTCGCCCCTCCTCACGGCATAGACCGGCAAATGCGGAAGCCCAGATCTCCGCTGGTGATGGTCGGAAAGCCGTTGCTGCGTTTGTCCAGAGCGCAGAAACCCGCCTCATAATTCCAGCTTCCGCCCCTGCCACAACGCATATCCCCGCTGGTGGCACCGTAAGGCGTGAGGGGAATTCCTCCCCGAAAGATCCCATAGATATCCCAGGCCCATTCCCACACATTTCCGCTCATATCATATAGTCCCAGTTCATTGGGAGCTTTGGTCGCCACGGCATGGATACTGCCTCCGGAATTACCTTTGTGCCAAGCCACTGCATCAACTTCGTTGCTGCCGCTATAGGTGTAACTTCGGCTCTGCATGCCACCTCCGGCCGCAAAAAGCCATTCCATCTCCGAGGGCAACCTGTAGCCCTCAACCAGCCAGTTACAGCTTAGATTTGTGTGGTTCTCGTCCTCTTGGTCCCAGCCTTCCGGCCAGGAATCCGGATTAGTGCCAAAATCTGCGTAGCTGTAGCAGGGAGTCAGGCCTTCCTTCAAGCTACGCCTGTTGCAATACTCAATGGCCTGAAACCAGCTCACATGTTCCACCGGCAGATCAGCACCGAGCTGCTTGGAAGGATTGTAAGGCATTGTGGCAGACCATTCTGCCTGAGTGAGTTCGGTTTTCTGCAGGAAGAAGGAATAGACGTTTATCCGATTCCCCAGCACAAGTTTACGGGAAGCCCGTGCCCCGGAGCCGGGAGCAAATTCGCCCCCTTCCACCAGGATAAAGCCCTGCTCTGCAAAGCGCTGAATCTGCCTATCCGAGGATATTTTCTGATATAGCAGATAGCCCCCAAACGCAAGGACGAAGAGAATTATAACGATAGCAACAGGAAGCAGATACTTCTTTGGCTTCCTGGGGGTCTCTGGGTGTTTTGGAGCTGATTGTTTGGGCCTCTGATCTGGATTTTGGCTTCCTTTGGCTTCTGTGGAGGGATTGGCAGAGGATAAGCGACAAGATGTCGCTTCCACTATGGGCTGCCCGTAGGCTTCATTCTCAGTGGAAGGTTCGGTTGGGGAAAAGCGACAGGATGTCGCTTCCACTTTGGGGTGCGCTTCACTTCCCTTCTCCGTGGAAGGTTCGGCTGGGGAAAAGCGACAGGATGTCGCTTCCACTATGGGCTGCGCTTCACTTCCCTTCTCCGTGGAAGGATTGGCAGAGGATAAGCGACAGGATGTCGCTTCCACTTTGGGGTGCCCCACTTTGCGGAGCAGTTTCGGCGGTTTCTTGGGGTTGGGCTTTGAGCTATCTTCAGGTGCTGGCATAAAAATCTCCTCTTGCTTTATCAATTACAGCAGTTCCTGCCAAATGTATCTGTCTCTCCGGCTCAGATTTGGCTCTCTCAGGCAGACGACCCGGCAATCTGCTTTGGGATAAGCATTTTGAAAAGAGGCAAAGGATACGAAGCGATCTCCGGAAACCTTGCATTCGAGCGCATAGAGCCTACTCATATCGTCCACAATGAAGTCAAGCTCCTGTTTATTCCTGGTTTTCCAGTAGTTGATCTTGCTAAAGTGTGGATCAATCTGATTCTGCAGATTATTCAGAACAAAGTGCTCCACCAGTTCTCCTCTGTCCCCTCTCTGATCGAGATGTAAAAAATTGGATATCAGGGCATTGCGAATACCAGGATCGACGAAATAGAACTTTGGACTCTTGCGCAGTTCAGTGGAGAGATTCTTGTAGAAAGGTTGCAGCCTTCTGATCACATAGCATTCTTCCAGTATCCTTAAGTAATCTTTTAAGGTGCGGCTATGAAGACCCACTTCGGTGGATAAACCGTTCAGGGAACATTCCTTTCCGCTGGTGACTGCCAAAATCCGGCAGAGGTGGTTCAGAGCTTCCGGTTTTTCGATTCGAAACAAGTCCTTTATGTCCTTAAGAATATAGGAAGATGTGAGATCAGCCAAAACCCTCTTCTTTTCTGCTTCGCCGGGGGAGAGTACCACCTTGGGATAAGCTCCAAAGACCATGTATTCAGAGGCATAATCCTGTAATTGTTTTACGTAAGCCAAGGGGAGCTCAGCTGACTCTGTAGATAATAGTGTGGCAAGATCATCCCGCTGGTGAAAATAAAGGAATTCCTTGAAAGACAGAGGGTAAAGCTCAAACACTATCTTGCGGCCAACCAGCGATTCCTGGAACTGATATTGGATCAAAGCCGAGGATGAGCCGGTCATCACCAGCTTGAATTCATCACTATGATGATCCACCAGAAGCTTTATGGTTTGGGATAAATCCTTGATATACTGAACTTCATCGATGAATACAAAACACCTGCTATGCTTGTCTTTACGCTGTATTCTGAGGTAGTTCAAGACTTCATCTACCCCTCTGGAAAAGGTCTCCAGCATCAAAGGATACTCAATATCCACGTATATCGAATTCTGAAAGGCATCTTCTTCCATCAGTTGCTTAAGCAGGGTGGTCTTCCCACATTGCCTGGC
>JAZHDE010000122.1:0-4906 GCA_036584515.1 Candidatus Cloacimonadota bacterium
TGTCCTCCACCGAGCCTTCGTAATAGAGCGTCTCCTCCCTGGAATCGGCCACCCGTGATTAGTGATTAGGGATTAGGGACTAGGGACTAATCTCTAGTCCCCATTCTGCAGTAACCGCCAATAAAGACAGTAAAGATAGATAAACCCTTGTGAGGATAGAATGAAGTTTTACATCACCGCCCTGGCTTGCCTGGGACTCAGCCTGCTGGCTGCCATGACTCCTGCAGAAGTGCATAACAAGCTGCAAACGGCATACAACAACCTCCGCAGCTATCAGGCAGCCGTGAGCCAAAGCAACCGCTACCGAAACCTCTCCAGCACCATCGATTACAGCGGCAGAATCTATTTCCAACCCGGCAAGATGCTGATGCATTTCACCCGTCCCGATATCCAGCGCTTGCAGATCGAAGGCGGCAATATCACGCTCTACGATGCGCAGTCAAACACCATCATGCGCAGCCGGATGCGTCCTGAATTTGCCCGCATGAACCCCATCGAGCTCCTGCAGGAATACTGGGGCAAATCCAGCGTGAGAGTCACTACCGAAAACCGCAGCTTTGTCACCGTGGAACTCACTGTTTCCGGCGACCCCATCATCCGCCTTATCAGTGCCCGGATCAGCCGGATCTCAGGACTGGTCGATAGATTGTCCTACACCGATGCTTCCGGAAACAGCGTTAGCTACACCTTCTCAGATATCCGCACCAATGCTGCCATCCCCGCCTCCGTCTGGCGCTATTCTTACCCGGCGGATGCGCAGGAGATCAGCCCCTAAGGAGTTTTTATGATAGCACTCATTATGGCGGGAGGCTTTGGTACCCGCTTTTGGCCAGAGAGCCGCAGCACCATGCCCAAGCAGTTTTTGCGCGTGGTAGGCGAGCGCTCCATGATACAGCTCACCGTGGAACGCCTTCATCCTCTGGTTCCGCTCCACAAAATCTTTATCGTCACCGCTGCCGGGCAGGAAGAGCTGGTGAAACAGCATCTGCCTCAGATTCCGGAAGAGAACATTATTCTGGAACCCTTTGGGATGAACACCGCTCCCTGCATCGCACTCAGCGTTTGCCGCCTAATCCGGGATTTTGATCCTCACGAAAGCCTGGTGGTGCTGCCGGCAGACCATGTGATCCGCAATCTGGAAGCTTTTCACAGCAGCCTGGGCGCTGCCGAGCAATGCGCCCGGCAGGACTATCTGGTCACCTTTGGCATCGTGCCGGATTATCCCGCTACCGGATATGGCTACATCGAAGCCGGAGTACCCCTCACCGAAAAGGGCAAAGCGGTGCAAAGATTCAAGGAAAAGCCCGATCTTACCACTGCCGAAGCCTTTCTGAAGACCGGTAAATACTTCTGGAACAGCGGTATCTTCTATTGGAAACTGGGCATCATCAAAGAGGCTTTTGAGCGGATCATGCCCGAGGCCTGGGAACTTTGCTCCCGGATCAGCCAGCTTTGGGACAAAGAGGGCTACAATGCCGATATCAGCGAGCTCTATGCCCAGATGCCCAAGCTCCCCATCGATATTGCCATCATGGAAGCAGCCGATAAACGCGCCGTAATCCCGGTGGATATGGATTGGAGCGACGTCGGCAGCTGGAAAGCCCTGGCCGAGCTCAGTCCTCAGGATGAAAACGGCAACACCTTCCCGGGTGGAGGACTGGCGCTAAGTGCAAAGGATAATTACGTCTACAGCGACAAATTTACTGCCCTGATCGGAGTAGAAGGTCTCTGCATTGTGGAGACCAAAGATGCCCTACTGGTGACCACCAAAGACAAAGCCGAAGAGGTGAAGAAGATCGTGGATAAACTCAAAAACGAAGGAAGAAAAGATCTCTTATGAAGCTTAAGAACCTGATATTAATCGTCTTGCTGCTTGGCAGCCTGGCACTTGTTGCCACCACCAAAACCATTACAAGCCATCAGGGAATAATCCGTAAAACTGCCCACAGCCTCTGGCTTGAGACCCCCGAGCGCAGCCATCTTCTGCTACTCACAGCTGGTGTGATCCGGGATTCCGTGTGGGTACCCGTCGAGGGCTCAGAAGCTTCAATTGAGGCCTGGATGAATCCCGAAACCGGGCATCTTGAGGTGATCTCTATCACCGATACAGCCGGCACAGTGGCCATCCGCAATCAAGAATTTCAAGCCCTGCACCCAGCCACCTCCAAGATTCAGGTGACTGCCTCCACTTGTATCGGCTGCCGTCTCTGCGAGCGGAATTGCCCCGTCGATGCCATCTCTATGGTGGGACGCAAAGCCGTGATCGATCCCGAAAAGTGCGTGGAATGCGGCGTCTGCATCGGGGGAGTGAACCGTTTCCGGGGCTGCCCTGTGGGCGCAATCAAGAAAACCGAGGAGTAAATATATGGATACCAAAACCTTTGATTACCTTTACAGCAAAACCCGGGGAGTCCCGGCTGAAAACATCATGAAAGAGCTGGAGCTCAGCCCCGAGGAATACCAGCATCTGGAGCAGCGTCTGGCTCCCGTCCTGACAGAGATCATGAAAGAGCGTCCCCAGGCTGAAAAGATCGGGGAAACATTTGTGCATCTAACGAACTATCTGTATCTTGGCACCAGTGATCAGGAAGCCGGCGAGCACCGTCCCTCTGCCATCAAGCCCAGAACCGGTGAACAGATTGCCCTTCCGGCTGTGGCAACCATTCCCTTGCCCGAGATCACTTTGCATCAAGCCATTTCCCAGCGCCGCAGCCTGAGAAAATACTCCGATCAGGCCCTCAGCCAGGAAGAGCTTTCTTTCCTGCTCTGGAGCTGCAGTTGGGCACGGGATTTCCGCAGTAATGAACGCGTGGAGATCACCCTGCGCAACGTTCCCTCCGCCGGAGCACGTCACCCTCTGGAGACCTATCTCTACATCCGCCGAGTCACCGGAATCAAGCCCGGACTCTATTACTATCAGCCGATCAAGCATCTGCTGGTGCTGGTGCAGGATGGAGCTGAGATCGAGCGCAAGATCGTGGAAGGCTGCTTCAACCAGGAAATGACCGCCAGCTCAGCCGTGAACTTCATCTGGACTGCCGTGCCTTACCGCACCGCTTGGCGTTACGATCAGCGCAGTTACCGCTACCTCTATCTGGATGCCGGACATGCCGCGCAAAACCTGCATCTGGCAGCCGAAGCCGTCGATGGTGGAGCCTGCATGATCGGAGCCTACCTGGACGAGATGATGAATGCCGCCCTCGACCTGGATGGCAAAGAAGAGTTTGTGATCTACATTGCTGCCGTGGGGAAGAAAGGCTTATAAGTGAACAGTGATCAGTGAACAGTGAACAGAGCTGCGCTGCTGTCGCTTTACTGGTCTGCCAAATCACCCCAAAGCCTCGCTTCGTTCAGCTTCGGGGACCCCGCAATCTCCGAATTGGCAGAAACGCTCAGCGAGCCGGAAGATGAAAAAGCCCCTTGGGGGCGACAGATCATAGTGGATGCTTCATCTTGAAGCATTGAACCTTAAAACAGAATATTAAGAGAGGAATGATGCAGTTGTTCATCTCCCCGCCCCGCACCCGCCGGTCTGGTCACTCTTCACTCGTCACTCGTAACTCAAAAAGCCCCTATGCCTTCAGGCAAGTCTCTCCCGATCTTCTGGAAATCAAAAAGGGTGGCGGCTGCATAGCCTTCTTCGGTTTACCCTTCTTTCTGGCTGGAATCTTCATGCTGCTGATCGCCACCGGGCTGTTACCGGTCTCCATTGCAGATGAGGTGCCTTGGTATGCCATGCTGCTTATCTTCTTTATGGGCATTATCTTCAGTGCTGTGGGATCGGCTCTGCTCTGGGGCAGGTCATGAACCTCTATCGACCGGAAACGGCGCCGCATCTACGTGGCAATAGGGCTCCTGAAACCGATGCAAAACCAGGTTTACGATCTGGACAACTACCATAGACTGATCCTGAAGCATGATCCCGGGGATTCGGACAGCGCCGAGACCTTCAGCCTGCTCCTGAGCTCAGAAACAGGCTTTGCCGAGCTTAGCCTGTACAGTTCTTCCTTTTACGGTGATGCCCGGGATCAGGCCAAACTTCTGATGGATTTTCTAAACTTGCCGCTTTACGATCGCAGCACCGATCATGAGGAACTCTTCCGGCCGCACGAGATAGAGCCAAAGCAGAGCGCAACAGATAGCGACATTACTGCTTACGTGCCAGAACTGAGCTGCCGGATCAGCGAGTCTGAGGACGAATTCAGAGTGGCATTTCGGGGTATTCCAGTGCGAAGCTCTCAGATCTTGATGATGCTCTTTCCCATCGCAATCTTCTGCGTATTTGGCTACAACTTCCTTCCCGTGCTCTTTTCTCCCGGAACTCCTCCGGCTGTCACGCTCTTCTTTGGCGGATTCTTCGTGCTTTTTCTGATAGTAGGGCCGGCGCTGAGCTTCCTGGGGCAGGCAGTTATGGCACAGCGGGAGGCGCTGATCCTGATCATCCGTCCTGGAAGCCTGGAACTGAAGCAGCGCGGGCTCTTTTTCAGCAAAAGCAGGGTTTTCCCCAGCCGGGATATCTACGGCTTTGATTACAGTAGTCCGCAGACGATTCTGGATAGAAATCCCGGATTGCCCAGCTTCTCCGGGAAGACCTATCCGGTTGATCCTTCCAAGACTTACATTCCCAATTGGGCTTACAAACTCAGTCGCCTGGCCAGCTCCAAAGGGGTGGTGATCAAGACCCGCAGCGGCCTGCAGTATGTGGGTGCCGGTCTCCCGGATGAAGAGCTCAGCTATCTGCTCCGGCTGATAGAAGAAGCCTACAATGCGATGAACCAAGGGTAACATGAGATAGTTTGCCCAAAAAGAGGGCAGCAGCACTTGTCACTGGTCACATGTCACTCGTCACTCCCTAATTCCTCCCGGAGTCTTCGCCGAGTCTTCGCCCAGTCTTCCCGAGCACTTT